>JBLIRS010000164.1:0-7604 GCA_049472415.1 bacterium
GGGAATACCTCGGGAGCTTTGAAGGGGAGGATACCATCCTGGTTATCCAGAGCAACGGCTCCTATCTCCTCACCTCCTATGAGCTCACAAATCGCTATGAGACTGACAATATCCTGATCATAAGAAAATTCGACCCTGATGAGATCTTCACTGTGGTTCACTATGATGCAGAAGCAGATAATATATTCGTGAAAAGATTCAGGGTCGAAACACAAACCACTGGGAAACCCTTTTTCTTCATAAGTGAATCACAGGGATCCAGATTGCTTCTCATCAGCGCTGAAGAAGAACCCATCGTTGAGGTGGAATACCTGAAAGGCAGAAAAAAGGAAAAATTTATTGAGCGGATAAATCTTGCTGATTTTATTGATGTAAAGGGCTGGAAGGCGCGAGGCAACCGGTTGAGCGCATTTACCGTATCCGGGGTGAGATTAATCCAAAAAACAGAAGAGGAATCAATGGCAGAGGGTCATGATAATGGAGAAAACCCGGAGGAAGAGGATCATGGCGGGAAGAACTATTCTGAACAGGGGCCATTGGATGAAGCGGGACATTTTGATACGGGAAATCCGGAGGGTGAAAGCTTAGAGGTTGAAGACTTAGGGGTAAAACATGGGAGGACTGAAAGTTCGGAGGAAGGAATCTTTGATGTTGATGAATACCCGGAGGTGAAAGAGACAAAGGAAGAAGCCTCAAAGATCGAAACTCCGGAGTCGAAATCCCCCGAAGTTGAAAATTTGGAAAATGAACATCCTGAAGGGGATCTTTCACATGCCGAAAACAACCCTCTTTATGAGAAAAACAGTGATAAAAAAAACAGGAAAGAACAACTGAGGCTTTTTGATAAGGCTTGAAGATAGCATAAAATGATTATATCATTTTATGTATTGAAAAAGATAATAAAACCTGTGTATTGAAAAAGATAATAAAACCGGCCTTTTTACAAAATCCTTTCAATTGATATTTTATAGAGATTGTCAACTAAATGTGTACTTATTTTTATAACATCAGTGTAGTAATCGGCTACATTCCATTCTAATCTATTTTGATCATATTTTCAGATAATTAAATATATTTTATATACACTCAAACCAGATGTGCAGGGAATGCCTACGCTTTTTTTTACATAAAATATAACAAGATCTTGCATAAATGATTAATCCATTTAATTTCAGATAGTTATTTGTGTAATAGGTTTGGCATATGAATTGCTAAATTAATAATATAAGCCATAAAAATGGTGGATGAATCACATAATTAGTAATAATAAAAAACCAGGGAGGGAGGATAACCTGAAATAATTTAGTTCATCCCTGATTAAGGTTTATAAAACCAACAACTCTGAATTATCTTTGAAAATACAAAATGGAAAACAGTATAAGAAAAGGAGATTATAGTATGAAAAAATTCATAATATGTATTGCGGTAATAATTGCCCTGACGATGATAGGAGGAGGGGCGAGCGCTGTTTCCTTTGGTGACGGTGGAGCCGCACTGCAGGCGGTGCTTGATAATATAACTATAGGCCCAAATCCCGGCGTCAGCAGCATAAATGTACTCACAGATGAAATGCCTGATGGTATTGATTCTTATTGGTCAATCCACGGCTCAGGTGGTTCCGTTAGTACTGTAATAATAGAATTGGCACAATGGGCGGGAACTAATACATTCGGAATTTATGATGCTGCTAATCCAATGAAAAGGGTTCAGGTCTTTGGCGGAGGGGCAACCTCAGGCTCTCAGTCAATCATGTCCATTTTAGGCGACGGAAGTGTTATAGTTAACTTTGTAGATTCAGGCATAGATTTTGCCGGTAATTTTTTCGGTTTTTATTTGGATTCTACTCAAGCGCCTCAACCATGGACCGGAGGGATTTGGTACAGCGATACATCATTAAACGTCGACCAACAGGATCATATGGGCGTTTATCAAGGTAAAGGTATTGATACTATTCAAATATTACCTTTTGCCCCGGGTCTCAGAGACGTCAATGAATATACACTTGCTTTTGAGGACCTTCATGCCATGCATTGGGGAAATCAAAATGGTATCAACGATGGTTACCCTGAATGGAGTGATATTGAACCGAATTTTACCGACTTTGTAGTTATGGTGGAATCTATAGATCCGGTGCCGGAACCTGCGACTCTATTACTCCTCGGCCTCGGCCTTATTGGAATGGCTGGACTAAATAAGAAGAGGTTCAAGGTTTGATGTAACCATATCATTAAATATTTTAAAAAATAAAAAGGTGCGAAGGTTGATTTAAGCAACCTTCACACCTTTTTTTATTATGCTTAAGGAATTAGGTATACGTCTCTGATATGAAAATAACCTTGATTTTTACTTACTCATACATTTACTGAAAATTTTTTCGCACTTCTGGGCCATATTCTCGGCCTTGTTAGCCGCGGCCTCAGCCCTGTTTGCTGCAGACTCGGCCCTATCTGCCGCATTTTCGGAACGGGTAGCTGCCTTTTCAGCCCTTTGCGCTGCATCCTCTGCCTTCTGGGACTCTGTTTTTACTAACGCCTTGGCACTTTCGGCCTCCATTCTTGCCATGTCAGCCTTTTCCAAAGCTTCCTGGACCTGTGCCTGGAGGGACGTAATCTGGGGTGTTGTTGCGGCACAACCCATTATAAATATCCCTATACACAACAGTATGAGAATCTTAAAAGCAAAATATTTTTGTCCTGTAATCCCTTTCATTGTTGGTATCTCCTCTCCTTTCTACTATTTTTTCATTGTTTTTAGTAACCACTAAAAAATAAAAATGACCTTCTGCTTAGCACTCAATTCTTATTAAGCGTAATGTCTACAGGAAGACCGTTCCTGCTCTCCAGTGCCTTGTAAAATTTGTCTAAATTCACGAGCTTGACCACCCCCTTCTCAATCAGTTTATTGTAACCATATATAACAAAATTTTCAATTCTGTTATATATATCCTTGTGAACCTCTATATATACTCTATCCGAGAGCTGCCCTATCTTCACTGGCTCATAAATAATCTCCACAGATGTTCCGTACCCGGCAAGATCGAACAACTGTTCCATGTCCTCCGGATATAGGCGGATACAGCCATGGGTGACCAGACGGCCTATGGACCAGGGTATATTGGTGCCATGGATCCCGTATCCCGATTCTCCCAAACCCATCCAATATTTTCCCAAAGGATTATCAGGACCGGGCGGCATAATCTTAGACCCGTATTTTTCCTGCAATAACTGAGGGATAAACCATACAGGCTGTATTTGCTTCTCTTTTATCGGATAGTTCCCAAGAGGGGTCTGCCACTCCTGTTCCCCGATACCGATAGGACAAGTCTTGACCATTTGCGTGTTTTTTATAAAATAATAGAGCCTCAGCTCCGGAATATTGATTATAATCCCTTCCTTTTGCGTGTCCGGAAGTATCCATTGCGATGGGATGATAAGCTCCATGCCGGCGGAAGGTATCCATGGGTCCTGCTGAGGGTAAAGGGCTTCGATTTCATTAAATCCAAGATTGTAATGCCTGGCAATATCCAGTAATGTCTCATTGTCCTGTACGATATGTTTTCTCCGCGCGCCTATTACTGTCTTCACCTCTCCGTCAAAAGATGATTCCTTTAGCGGCAATCGGTAGGAAAAGGCCCCTCCTGCTAAGACATATCCGGTAAAAAAGATGATATAAATAAAAATTGCAAGTAAAAATATTTTTAGGATAGAATTTAGCAAAAATATACCTTTCAGATTATATACATATTTTTTATTCATAAAAAAATATTATCATAGAAGAAAAGATGAAAGCAAAAACAGTTAAATAAATGAGTTTGACAGAAGCATTCAATAGCTTTGATTTATTTTGCATTATTTCCATCCTTTTTGCGTTATTTATCATAACATTTTTATTAACTAATATTATACTAAATGCTGATTAAAAGAAGATTAAAACAAAATTAAAATTTTTTAATCTAAGATTTTAATTTTTATAAAAAAAGTCATTGAAGGAGTCATTGCATTTATTGCTAAAGGCCCTGGTGAAGTCAAGTAAGCTTTAAGGTCTTAAAAAAATGCCTGGAAACCATGAAATGGCTTTTTGAAGATACATCAATATTTTCGAGCAATTAAAAATATTACTTTTAATCTTTGTCTGATTTTGCTATCTTATATAAAACATGTATCCGATTGTTTATTAATTTTGGGTGGAGGTTTTATGCCGGTTATAAAAAAGCTCGTGCTTCTTAGACACGGAGAGAGTATATGGAATAAAGAGAATCGATTTACCGGGTGGACAGATATAGACTTGTCGGAGAGAGGGATCCATGAGGCAAGATCTGCGGCCCAAAATCTTAAGAAAGAGGGGTTCATTTTTGATATGGCCTATACCTCTGTATTAAAAAGGGCGATCAGAACATTATGGATACTGCTGGATGAAATGGATCTATTATGGATACCCGTTTATCGCTCGTGGAGATTGAATGAACGGCATTATGGGGCACTTCAGGGACTGAATAAATCCGAGACTGCTGAGAAATATGGTGAAAAGCAGGTGCTTGTCTGGAGAAGAAGCTATGATATCCGTCCGCCGGAATTAGAAGAGACGGATGAGCGTTATCCGGGGTTTGATCCAAGATATAAGGGGCTCGATAAAAGGGATATGCCCCGAACGGAGTGTCTGAAGGATACGGTTAAAAGGTTCTTGCCTTACTGGCACGAGGTGATAGCTCCAAGTTTAAATTCAGGGATGAAGATCCTTATAGTAGCCCACGGCAATAGTCTGCGTGCCCTCGTTAAATATCTGGATGAGGTATCAGATGAGGAAATCGTAGAATTAAATATTCCAACCGGTATCCCACTTGTATATGAACTGGATGCTGACTTAAAACCCGTATCACACTATTATATCGGCGATGATGAAGAGGTTAAAAGGGCCATGAGCCGGGTTGCCGACCAGGGAAAAGCGAAAACCCTGGCAACCAGATAAATCTACAATATTTATTGCTTTTTAAATCAGACCCTGCCATAATCATCCTCTGCCCTCTCGATATCATCCTCTCCGAAATAATCGCCTGTCTGGACTTCTATAAACACCATGTTTTCCAAGCCCTGATTCCGGACACGATGCCATGTCTGTACAGGGATATCCAGGGCCTGGCCGGATGTCAGTTCGATATCTTCGCCATTTTTGGTTACAATGGACTTGCCTCTGATCACGAACCAATGTTCGGAGCGATGGAAATGACGTTGATAGCTCAATCTATGGCCGGGATAGACGGTAATCCGCTTGACCTTGTGATCAGGGGTGTCCGAAAGTATTTCATAAAAACCCCAGGGGCGGTGGTTATCAGAATTGTTCATTTTTTACGAATCCTTTTTTAAATACTGACAGGACCGTT
Source organism: bacterium (assembly GCA_049472415.1). Classification (GTDB taxonomy): domain Bacteria; phylum SZUA-182; class SZUA-182; order DTGQ01; family JAFGSM01; genus JBLIRM01. The sequence goes on from JBLIRS010000164.1 coordinate 5,378, forward strand.
AATCATGCAGTCCATGCCGATCCGCTGCTTTATACATTAGTTAATTTATTTAATCCTTGTACCATTTTGGTTCCGGTTCTGTAAATATGGGATCCCTGATTTTGCATTCCTTTAGAAATTTTTCGTCATCTTTACTTATCCCGTTTCCCATTGCATAAGACCATGCCATTTTGACAAGGCGCTTAAAATCCGAGTGATGTTCGACCACGCGTCTTTCAGCGTAATCTTTTGTGCTCCAGTTAGTTATCATGAATTCCCAGTCAGATGCCTGAACAATAAGGAGTTCCCTGACAGCTTGCGTTAATATACTTTTAAGGGGTTCATCTTCCCTATGAGACAGATCGTTTGCCAAATAACCCATCTCCAGCTCCGCCCAATAAAGCCTTTCCCAGACCCATTCCACATCCCTGTTGATCCATGTACTGCTATCATATCCTTTGCCCCAGGATGATTCCGGAAGATGAATGAGATTTTGCGGAGATTGCCTGGCCATATACTCCGAACAGGTTGAAAGATTAATTTCAGGATCACTGTTTATCCATTTCAATAACTGGTAAAGCCAGGTAGGCCCTTCGAACCACCAATGACCGAATAATTCGGAATCGAAAGCCGTAACAATAAGGCTTGCGCGTCCTGTGTCCTTGAAATGGTCCATCAGGGATTTTTTAATGAGCCACTTGTAATGCCCTGCATGTTGGGGAATCCTTTCCCTCTTCACTTCCTGGGGGTAATAGAGGGTTTTATAATCCATATCGAGCGTTCGGTCCGTAATCCTCCAGTACCTGTGCTGGCCCGGGAAATGTTTTTTGTGGAATTCCAGGTAGCTTGGGTCACCGGGATAACCGATCTGGTGATTCCAGATTTGTTCGGAGATCTTTGACTCTCTTACAAATACGCTTACCGGATTGGACCCGTTTTTGATCCAAAATGTCTCTAAAGGATTAAGTTCAATTTCGTTTGACCATCCCCTTTGCAACTGTATCTGATCAATGACAAAAAATTTGATATCATTTTGACTTAAAATTTCCTCGATCCCCTGGCGGTGATTGTAGTGAACGGTATGACGGTAATGAGATAATATTGGGTCCCAGTTTCCTGAAGGCCTGTAGCCGCACTCGGGAAGCCAAAATCCGGCAGGAAGAGATCCAAACAATTCATGGCAGCTTTTATTAGCCATTTTTACCTGTGCCTGTATACTTTGATCCCTTAGTAACGCGGGGAAATAGGCATGAGTAGCGCCGCATGTGATTACTTCTATTGCGCCCATATCATGAAGTTTTTTAAAGGCCCCTATGAGATCTTCCTCGTAGTCTTCCACGAAAGCCCGTTCAGTCCTATAATAGAATTTTCTCCACAATGTGGCCAGCCACTCCATATGACTATTATTTTTAAATGATTCTGCATCTTTTATGGCATATTCTATTTTCTTTTTACAGTATTCCTTAAATCTTTCATTAAAATATGACATATGAAGCTGTTCGGCAAGAACAGGAGAGATGTTGATGGTGATTTTGGGCTTAATCCCTTCTCTTACAAGCCGGTTAAAGATATTCAGTAAGGGAATATAAGTCTCCGCTGCTGCCTCGAAAAGCCATTCCTCTCCCATCAGACCATGGTTAAATACATACGGAATATGCGAATGAAGAATAAGGCAAAAGGATCCATAGAAGGTATCGTGCATGATTAAATATCTCCCTTGACTTTAAAAAAATGTATTATTTGAATCTTTTCTTTTTATTATCCAATATTTTTCTATTATCCAATATATTCATAAGGCAGGTCAACATATAAGAGAAAAAACAGCTTAATCATTAAATCCGTGACCTTTTAAATAACTATTAAAAAACTGTGTGGTTTTCTGGCAGTTAATGCAAATTGCAAAATGAAAAATGAAAATTTAAGGAATACATTATTTTACATTTTAAAATTTGCAATTTACATTTTGCAATTTTTTTAAAGATCTCACCTGGATTTAGAAAAATTGTCCTTTAAAAAATCCCAGAGGACGATATAAGTTTTTATAAAAGAATCAATTTATTATTGAATATTGATTTACACCTGTGTTATTTTTTGTTAGAATAAATGTGTTAGATTTTGGTTAACCTGCCAAAAATCAGAACAAAAGGAAATGGATTAAGAGGATACCAAGATAGAGAAAGGGATTATTCAAATATATTTCGGAAAAGGAAAAGGAAAAACCACTGCCGCTATTGGTCAGGCAGTAAGG
>JBLIRS010000165.1:0-7594 GCA_049472415.1 bacterium
TTTCCGGAGGGGCTCCCAACAAAGTCAAATTATCGCTCAAACAGGGCATGAATATAGTCTCCATCCCGGGCATTGCATCCGGCTACAGCGCCTTTAATTTCCTGGAGACAGTCGGGGAAGGACAAATAAACAGCATATCGCGGCTTAACCAGGCCCTCATGCGCACGGAAAACGCCGACTGGGTGGAAGGGGAAGTGGACGGCGAGGACTTCTCCATAAAGCATGGTGAAGGCTACATAGTTTATATGAAACAGGACACGGAGGTTACATACTAAAAAAAACAACTATCCCGAAGGAAAATACCTTCGGGTGGAATTAGAGAAAGGGGAGAAGCAATGGGTGGTAAGAGGTTAAAGGGGTTATTAATAATCATAATAACAAGCATCATCACAGGCTGCGTCCTGGTCTCCCGGACCTGGGCGGGACCAGCCATAGTGGATGAGCCCATATTCACCGACGTCACACCGGCAGCCTTCAGCATAGTATGGACAGTGGATGAGCCCGCAACCTGTACAGCGCAGGTATACCGGGATGCCCAGGGTTTAAGCCAGGTCACCTGCATAGTGGAATCGCAAAGCCCGGCCCAGGCAGAGGACCTGGGTGTAATGAAGGTGCTTGTGTATAATCTTCCATCTGATACCAATACCTTTTATGTGCGCACCAGGAGCATATCCAAGGCAGACAGTCAGGTAACCGATTACCCTGCCGGCGCGCTCCCCGAAGTCACACTGGAGACCAAGTACAATTTTCTGGTTGTAAATGACAAGATCCTGCAATATCTCATTTGTGACGGCGGCTCCCCATTAGAGGGGGCCATACTGATAGCACAGGTCACCGGCTGCAGCTATCCCATAAGCGGCCTTTCAAGAAGCTCGGGAAGGGCCATCATCTATATGGGTGATTTTTACAGCACCTCAAATCGGCAGACACTTCCGTTAAACGGCGGGGAGTCATTAACCCTTACCTGGCTCACCGGGAAATTCGGCACAGAACAAACAACCCAGTCCGTACCCACAAACACAGGCGGGAGCGAATCCATAGCCGCTGAAACCCGGGAGGTTTATATATCCTGTGTAGACCCTCCGGAAGATCCTCATATCGACAGCATCTCACCAAACATCCTGAAATCGGGCGACCTGCTTACCATTAATGGCGAAAATTTCGGATCTACACAAGGCGCCAGCCAGGTACTGTTTGGCACAACAACCGCCAACAGTTATTTGAGCTGGACTGATACCCGGATCCAGGTTTACGTGCCATCCATATATCCCGATACATGTGACTGCACTCAGGTAAAAGTCTCAGTGGGCAGCATCGAAGGCAATACAATAGCCATTACCATTGACAATGAAAAACCCGCCATTTTCATCCAAAATCCTCCGGATGGGGGGAAGATATGCAGCAGCCTGCAAAATGTTGCCATATCAGGTACAGCCACAGACCAATGTGCCTCTATAGCTAAGGTTGAAGTAAAGATTGATACTAACCCATGGCAAACGGCAGCAGGGACCGGTACATGGGCCTGCGCCCTGGATCTCGGCGCAGCCTCATTGGGCATTCATACTATCTCCGCCCGGGCCATTGACCAGTTGAACCATATGAGCACTATTGTCATACGTAGTATTGATATCATTTCATGTGATACCAATATAGTCTATGTTGACAAAACAGCAACAGGCTCAGGGACCGGCGCCTCCTGGGAAGACGCCTTCACCACAATCCAGGAAGGGATAGACTGGGCAGCCTCACAGGCCATAAATGAGATCTGGGTTGCCCAGGGCACCTATAATGAAAATATTGTATTGGCGGAAGGTGTGTCCGTATACGGAGGTTTTAACGGCACGGAGACCGGTCTGGATCAGAGGGACCATCAGAGCTATATCACAACCATTGATGGGAGGCAGCAGGGCATTACAGTCTTCGGCACCCACAACGCCCTTATAGACGGCTTCAGCATCACCAACGGCAACAGCGACTGGGGCGGCGGCATCTACTGCCCGGCAAATGCTGATATGTCCCTTTATAACAACCATATCCATCACAATAAAGCCTATGTCAGCGGCGGAGGCATTTATCTGGGAAATCAATCAAACACACAGATCATCGGAAATACCATTCAGAACAACGAAGCCCTTTATGGCGGAGGGATAATAGCGGATACCACCCAGTCGTGCCTGATCATGGATAACGCAATTACAGATAATACCGCAATATATAAGGATGCCAATCAAACCGAAGGTGGATTGGGTGCAGGAATATATTTTAATGATTCCAACGCTCAAGTGTCTGACAATATTATTCAGGATAATGTCGCGGAATCCGAAGGAGGCGGAATCTATATATGGTCCGGAGACGTCTCCATTTTCAATAATGACATTTGCGGGAATAAAGCCGTCCGGGGTGGGGGGCTTGTGGATTGTATGTCTTCAGCAATACATAATAACCATATTCACAGCAATCAGGCCGACCATGGCGGAGGCGCAATATATATAGAAAATAGCGCTGCTACAAACGTGTTAGGAAACCTGATTGAAAATAATAGCGCCGATTCCGGAGGTGGTATCTTTGCGGATCAAGACTCGGCACCTCTGATAGAGTCCAATCGAATGATCGATAATGAAGCCGGGAATATGTCCGGTGCCGGCGGCGCTGGTGGTGCGATTAACTTGAACTCCGTCAGCTCAGCACAGATTTTTAAGAACCTCATTCAAAAGAACAGTGCTGAATGGGGAGGCGGCATCCTGGTCTGGGGAGGCAGTAATATCAAGATACGGAACAATGTAATCAACAATAACACTGTCATCAATAACGGAGGCGCCATATACTTTGATGGTGGAGCCTCCAGCCTTTTGCTTAACAATACCTTTTTTAAGAATGCCTCGGGCGGAAGCGGTTCCTGCCTTTCTGTCTGGGATGCGAATACCACGGTTGATGTCATGAATTCTATTATCGAACCTGTCACCCAGCAGTCACCCATTATCCTGGATACAATCCCTCCGTCGTTCAGTGTCACCTATACCGACACATATGGCTGGGATGAGCCGGGTGCAGGTAATATCAACCAGGATCCCCTATTGATCAATCCTGACTCGGGTAATTTCAGGCTCAGGACTGAGAGCCCATGTATAGATGCCGGTAATCCTGATACGCAATATAATGATATTGACGACAGCCGCAATGATATGGGCGCTTTTGGCGGTCCGGACCCCATTTGCCTGGAATGTTTTGTGGCATTAATAAGGGCCACAGGGCAAAAAATAGGCAATGCCGTTAGAGTCAGTCAGGTCACCATAGGTATCGACAACAAAGCCGAGACAAAATCCCCGGCCCCTCCGCCTCCATCCTATACTGTAAGGATACGATTGATGGACCCGAATTCGTCAGAAACTTTTTATGGTAAGGATATCAGGGCCTGCGGGGAAATGGAAGAGATATGGAAGATCAAGGTAGAGATTAACGATGAAGTGGCTGACCCTATTCATTCCGGCTATTATCCTGAATTAAGCTGGGATACCCATGCCCTCAGTATAGTGGGGACCTTTTCCTTATGGTCAGGGACTTCAGATGAACCCACCGGCCAGCTCGTAGCAGATATGTCAATGATCGATCAATATCTGATCAAACCCGAAGATGGGGAGTATTTCTATATCCTGTATTCAAATACGACCACCGTGACAATGGACCTTACCGCAGGCTGGAGCATGATATCCCTTCCGGTTGTACCCCAGGATGCTGCTCTTTCGGCATTATTCCCGGGCGCAGCAGTTTTATATAGATTTGAAAGGGGTTCCGGATATGTAAGGGTAAAGGCCGGAGAAAATTTAGAGGTGGGCAAAGGGTACTGGATACTTATTAATGAGGACCAGGGATTTGTGCTCAACGGACAGCCTATCCATTCCTATAGTAAAACGATAAATAGTAATGGATGGGAGATGATTGGCGGATGTTCATCAGGTGCCCGTCCCACAACAGATTATTGCGGTATAGGGGTTATTTACCGTTATGTGAGAGGAGCAGGGTATCAACGGGTCCTTGGCTCGGAGTTAATGGAGCCCGGTGGAGGATTTTGGATTCTATTTAATGAAATCGAGAACCCTTGTGAGATGAGGGTTGAAACTATTTTGTTTTAAAGATCTGCCAAATAGCCTTTTTATATGAAAAGATAGTGGTTAGATAATTTAGGGCAATCGCATGAAATCTTTTTAAACGATCAAATTTGTAAAAAAATAAAATCAAAAATATAGAATTAAAAAATTTCATGCGATTGCCCGGTTTTGTAATGGGTAGCACCGTATAGTTTGTATTATATGTCATCTCCTCACAAAAAAAATCTATAATGATATTCAAGTTGTTAAATAAGGCATTGTTATGTTAATAGATGATAAGGCATTACATGCATTTCATCCTTTGATAGTCCAGTGGTTTATAAAAAGATACGGCTCACCAACAGATATCCAGGCAAATGTATGGGAAACAATCCGCAGAGGAAAGCATATCCTTTTGAGTGCCCCTACCGGAAGCGGAAAGACCCTGGCTGCCTTTCTTTGGGCGATCAATCAGATTGTCACGGGTGCCTGGCCTCTTCATCAGACCAGCGTACTCTATATTTCTCCGTTAAAGGCATTGAACAATGATATCAGGGAGAACCTCCTGCTTCCCTTAGAGGAGCTTCAAACATATTTTGATTCTCACGGTAAAAATTTCCCCTCTATTAATGTTAAAACACGCAGTGGGGATACTCCTCAGTCTGAAAGACAAAGAATGATTCGCAGGGCCCCTGAAATCCTTATTACTACACCGGAGAGCCTGAATCTGTTACTTAGCTCAAAAAAGTCACGGAGAATATTAACATCTCTCAAAACTGTCATAATGGATGAAATACATGCCATAGCAGGTAATAAAAGGGGAACGCATCTTCTGAGCGCGATAGACAGGATTGTTCCATTATCAGGTGAATTTCAGCGCATAGGCCTGTCCGCCACTATCAGACCATTACAGAAGGTGGCCGATTTTATTGCAGGATTTATTATGAAGGATGAGAACGGAGAAACGGTCTATAATAAAAGGGAAGTAAAGATCATACACTCCAACGTTCAGAAAAGATTTGATGTTGAAGTCTTATTTCCTCATGATATAGTGCAGTATGATAAAGAAAATAACTGGTGGCCCGCACTTATCTCAGAGTTTATCAGCATAATCAAAAAAAATCGTTCAACCCTTTTTTTTACCAATAATAGAAAGCTTACGGAAAAGATCACCAGGTTGATCAATGAGGCTTATGGTGATCTTATAGCCTATTCCCACCACGGCTCACTTTCAAAGGAGATACGGCACCATGTGGAACAGAAACTCAAAAAGGGGGAATTGAAGGCAATCGTAGCTACAAGCTCACTTGAGCTTGGGATTGATATTGGCACCCTGGATGAAGTAATACTCATTCAGGCCCCTTTTTCAATAGCAGCCGGGGTTCAGAGGGCGGGACGTTCCGGGCATTCAGTCGGAGATATAAGCAGGGCCAGGATTTATCCCCTTTTTGGGAGGGATCTCATCAACTGCTCTGTTATGGCTAAAGGGATTATGGAAAAGGATATTGAAGAGATACATATTCCGGAATGCCCCCTCGATGTGCTTGCCCAGGTCATTCTTTCCATGGTTGGTATGGAACAATGGGACAGGGATCAGCTATTTTGTTTTATAAGATCCTGCTATTCCTTTAGTAAATTAACCAGGCACCAATATGATATGGTTTTGGAGATGCTTGCCGGCCGATACGCTGATTCCCGAATCCGTGAGCTCAGGCCGAGGATTTCCATAGATAACATTGATAATACCATAAAAGGAAAACCAGGTGGGTTGCAGATATTGTATCTTTCAGGAGGGACAATCCCGGACCGAGGATATTATAACCTGCGCATTTCAGACACAAGGGCAAAGATAGGTGAGCTGGATGAGGAGTTTGTTTGGGAAAGACATATTGGGGATACCTTTACTTTAGGGACACAATCCTGGAAGATTACGAGGATTGATCATCAGGATGTACATGTGGTGCCTCATAAAAGGACAGGCAGCATGGCGCCCTTCTGGAGAGCGGAAACATTCAGCCGCAGTTTTTATCTTTCAGAAAAGATCGCCCTTTTTTTAAAGGAATGGAACAAGAGGATAGAGAAAAAAGATGCATTCAAATTACTAAAAACAGAATATTATTTAAATGATGAAGCTGCTGGCGCAATTACAGAATTTTTGAAAAGACAGAAAAGATCCGCTGGACCGGACTTGCCTCACCGTAATTTACTTGTAATCGAACATTTTGCCGATCCGCTTATCAGGGATAATAGTAAACAAGTCATCCTTCATACCCTCTGGGGTGGGCAGGTAAACCTGCCTTTTTTCATTGCCCTTTCTCAGGCATTTGAAGAAAGGCATCATATCCCTCTTCAGGGATTTCAGGATAATGATTGTATCCTGCTCAATTTGCCCGATAATTTCCCTGTTAAGGAGATCTTTGATTTGGTGACACCTGAAAATATTCATGCATCCCTGCGGAAAGGGCTTGAAAAAACAGGTTTCTTTGGCGCCAGGTTCAGGGAAAACGCCGCCCGTGCCCTTTTGCTCCCAAGGCAGGGATTTCACAAGAGGATGCCCAGATGGCTAAACAGACTACGGTCAAAAAAACTGCTCGATGCGGTTGTCAAGTATGAGGATTTTCCCATTCTTGCAGAAACCTGGCGGGAATGCCTTCAAGATGAATTTGATCTGCCGAATCTTGTCAAGCTTCTGGATGAAATCCGGGATGGCAGGATCGGGACAAAAGAGGTTGTGACCAGAATTCCTTCCCCCTTTACAGCAAATATTATATGGCAGCAGACCAATAAATTCGTTTATGATGATGATACACCAAGCGGGACCGAAGCTTCTCATCTGAAAAGAGATATTATTGAAGAGATCGTTTTTACCCCTGAATTGAGACCGAATATTACGCCGGCCGTTCTTCAGGAATTTACTCATAAAATCCAGAGGACCTTTCCGGGGTATGCCCCGGCTACCCCATCTGAGCTGCTGGACTGTCTTAAAGAGAGAATTGTGATACCGGAAACGGAATGGCAGAATCTGATTAAGGCTTCCGGTATCGACAGTACCATTTTGCAAAAGAAGATTCTTCAGAGACATCTTCCCAATGCATCGATATTCGTAATGGTGGCAAATGAAAACAATCCCAGGCTGGAAAAGGCCCTTACGGGAGATGAAGAAAAACTGTCAGGGCTATTTGCAGAGTGGATTCAATTTTATGGGCCCGTTACCAGAGACTTTATCCGGGATGTATGGGGATTAAATGATGAGATAATCAATAGCCTTTTGGAAGGGCTTGTCGATCAAAAAGCCGTTATCACCGGCAATATATCGGAAAAAGGGGAGGGGAGGGAATGGTGCGACGCGCAAAACCTGGAGATCCTCCTCCGGATGGCAAGAAAGAAGGGAAGAACTGAATTTGAGACCCTGGATATCTCCTCTTTGCCTCTTTTTATAGCCCATTACCAGGGATTAACCAATCCCGGGGATTCCATGGAAGACCTGAAGGGGGTTCTGGAAGCCCTCT
>JBLIRS010000166.1:0-7477 GCA_049472415.1 bacterium
TTTCATTTTTATAATATTTCTGCAAATCCAATTAATCTCCAATGCCCGTGAATATTGCGTGCTAGGCCTACTGATTCTCCTTTAATTGGAACTATTGGAATCTTTAAGATCATATCTGCTTCTGATAATTTTTCATTAATTTTTTTAATTGTTCCGACTGTTGTAGTAGTGTTCACAGAAAGCATTATAAGTTCAGATAGTTTAAGTGGTTCAATTTTTGAAATTTTTTCTTCACCTAATACTTCTGGAAATAAATAATATTTTAATTTAATTTTAAAAATACTTTAATATAATTTATAAATATTTTACTAATTTTAGAGTAAATTATAGTATTTTACATTTAATTTATTTCTAATATAATTATAATATAATTTAATTAACAAGAAGTTCAATAAACTTATGATGATATGTGATTGCACCATTATATAATGTTGTTACCCGGCATGTTATAACACCCAAAAGGCTCAATATCCTGAAAATACTTGGATAGCACTATTGAAATGACACAATAATACAAGTTGTTGCACTGTTTAATATGATACGAGCATTATATATTTAAATATAAGGCAAATAAATCTATTTTTTTCTTATATTAAACAATAATTGTATTTCATTCTTTATTTTTATGGTAGGTATATAAAATGCAGTATAAAGGAATTAGTTCAAAAAAAATTCAACTTATTCCCAATATATAAATATTAATAAATTTCACTGAATTTATAAATTGGGGGGAAAAAATGTTTAATCTTTTGATTTTTATGATATTTTTAATATGTTTGAGCCTTTTGTGTGTTTTTATTGCGAACATCAAAAATATAGTACCCCATGGATGGGGAAAAAGAGTGGTTTTTCACAGCAAAGATCATAGTGCGATAAAGGTAAAAAAGGAAATTGAGAAGGGTTATAAGCCTTATACAAGAAGCGATGTACATCCTTCAAAAGCCAATTCCTGGTCTGTGGGAGTTATCGGACATTCTTAATCCATGAAAACCCTATCCATGAGCCTGCTGAACTTTGTTGATGCCGTAAAAAGAGAAAACAAAAGGGCTTTGTAATGGAATACAGGTAGCATTCAGCGGTCAGGAAAAGCTACAGTAAGACTAAAAGCCCTGTTGAAATTTTTTGAAGTGATGGTCTTATTGAATGACATCCCTGAGGATCACTTGGGTTGAGGTTCGGTTTTGGTTTGGGGGTCCGCTTTACCTCAACCTAAGTGAACTCCTCCTGACAAATATAGAGTGCTTCTTTAATGAAGCACTCTATCACCTCGCTACACTTGTCTGCTGCAAGCTGAAGGCTGACTGCTGAGTGCTTATCTCATATTTTTAAAATACTAATAACATATTAATAGAAAAACATGGAATTACCATTATGATAGAAAAAGATATCATTACCCAGATGCTTCAGATTGAAAAAGATGCTTGCCAACTGATTGAAGAGACAAAGGAAAAGGCAAACCAATTGCTTTCGCAGGCCAGGAATAAAGCCAAAAGACTATCCGAGGGGACAAAAAAGGCATTATCTCAAGACAGAGAAACAATAAAAAAGCGCATCCAGGAAGAGGCTGAAATAAAGATAGAGATGATAATGAAGGAAAAGCAGGCAGCCATAGACAAAATAGATGATCAGGAAAAGCAAAAAAAAGAACTGGCTATTAAAAAAATAAAAAAATTTTTATTTGATGAGTTTCCAGGGGGGATATGATGTTTATATCAGCCTTTCGTTTTTCATATATAAACTCAAAGCTGCATTCCTTAAAAAGCATGCTGCTGAAGCAATCCGACTATAAGAACCTTATCCAGACACAGGGTTTTAATGGTTTTGTCGAATATTTAAAACCAACTTCTTACGGAAAAGATCTGGATGAATCAATTCATTCCTATGACGAGCTTACCAGAATATATTATAGAAATCTTTTAAATGATTATATAAAACTTATAGATAATATCTCCATTAATCATAAAACCCTGGTCAACCATTTATATCAAAGATATGAATTAGAGAATATAAAGGTTATTTTAAGGACCATTTGTTATGAAAGATCAAAAAAAGAGGCATTCGAGCTTCTATTTCCTTTAGACAAGTATCAGACGGTTTCCATAGACAGACTACTCGATTCAAAAGATCTTTTGGATTTTATCGATAGGTTAAAAGACACATGGTACTATGATCCATTGGATAATTCATCCTATCGTTTTGAAAAAGAAGGGGAAACCTTTCCCCTGGAGATAGCTCTGGATTTAAGGTATTACGCAAGGTTATGGGAAATTGTCTCTTCCCTTAAACGGGATGACCAAAAAAATGCCAAATCTCTTATAGGAATTCAGTTAGATGCGTTAAATATATTATGGATAATCCGCTTCAAAGAAAGTTATCGTTTTTCTCCTGAAGAGATTCTAAATTACAGCTTAACGAATGGGAGTTTCATCACCCCAAAGAAAAGGAAGAGATTGGCTTATTCCATAGATCAAAGGAATATTATAAACAATTTAAATGGAACTCCCTACAATAAGCTTTTAAATGAAATAGACGACCCGGAGATAGCCTATACTGTCTTATTGCAGTATATCTTTTATCAGGCAAAAAAAAATTGGATAGCCAATCCGTTTCAGATTGGTATCATTCTCGACTATCTTTTTTTTAAAGAGATCGAGGTCAGAAACCTTATCACCATTACTGAAGCAAGGAAAATAGGGCTTTCAACGGAAAAAATGAACGGATATTTAATAGAATTATTTTAGATCAGGAGAGTTGGAAATGTTAAAGCCTACGCAGATGACAAAAATAAATCTTCAGGTCTCCGAGGATTGTATTTCCAGGACAACAATTGTTATTGCCAGGTTAAAGAGTCTTCATCTGTTGAATGTACGCAAGATACCATTAGGGCAAAATGATTTTGAGACCAATCAGGAGAATGTGTTTGTAAATAAGTATAAAAAATTAAATCAAAGGCTCCAGGACCTTTTTGAGTCATTGGGGCTTAAATTTGAAATACCTCCATGTTGTTCGGGAATGACGGATTTCGATCCATACAAGGATATTGTCAAGCTTGAAAAAGAACTAGAGGAAAAAGAAGGTGAAATCAACAATATTATAGAAAAAATCAAGGCAGAGAGAGAGTCAAAAAGAGAAAAGCAGGAATTACTGAGGCTTTTAGAGATGATCTTCAGCCTGGATATCGATCTTAGTCAATTCAATAACTGCAAGTTTCTATATCTTGGGGTCGGACTGATCCCTGCTGAAAATATCGACAGATTGGAATTCAGTTTGTCCAGCATATATCACATCTTGCTTCCATCAACGCCTTTGGGCAAGAGACGTCTTTGCTTTGTTCTGGCATCAAAAAAAGATGAGGAAAAGATAGAGAAGGCCTTCAAAAGCGCTTACTTTAAAAAATTAGATCTCTCTTTGATCAAGGAAGGAGTGGATGAAACAAGGCTTAAGGACCTGCGCGGAGAGATCCGGGACCTCAAAATCGATATAAACCTGGCAGAAGATTACCTCGAGAAGCTAAAAAAACGCGCACAAAAGGGCCTGCATGAAATACATCAAAAGATCTATCTTTCTTTAATAATACTGGACGCGGCAAGGTCATTCGACAAGGTAGGCAATAATTATCATATCTCCGGCTGGGTCCCAAATGATTTCATACCCGTCCTGGAAAAAGAGATCAAAAAGGCCTGTCCTTCTCAAAAGGTCAAAATCTCCATCCCTTCTTCGGATTCGGATTTAGATGAAAAAAATAAAAAGAAGGGGTTTGTAAAGATCCCGACCTGTTTAAAGAACCCTTTCTTCCTGAGACCATTTGAGAAACTGGTTTTTGGCTATGATATTCCAGACTATCATGAGGTCGAGCCGACGCTCTTTTTTGCCCTGGGTTTTCTGTTAATGTTCGGTGTAATGTTCGGAGATGTCGGGCATGGCCTTGTATTGTTTCTCCTGGGCCTTTGCGTTGCTAAAAAAATAAAAAAACCTGCCCTGGTTCAGGTTGGATTTATAGGCATGGAATGTGGCGTGATGTCTTCCATCTTTGGGTTCCTGTATGGGTCTGTTTTTGGTTTTGAACACATTTTACCGGCTTTATGGTTTCATCCCATGGAAAATATTTATTATTTCATGAAGGTGACTATCGGCTTCGGTATAGGCTTCATAAGCCTCGGGTTATTATTAAACATCATCAATTCAATAAAAAACAAGGAGTTCGTCAAGGGAATCTTCGGAGAGCTTGGAATCATGGGTCTGGTTTTTTATTGGGGATGTGTTGGCTTATGCGTGCTGTATTTGGTGAAGGGGAAATTTATCATTAACAATGCATACCTCTTATGGCTGCTTATTATCCCTCTTGTAGCCATATTCTTAAAAGAGCCCATTTACAATATATATAATAGATTGATTTTAAGGAAAAAAGTAAAAATATGGCCCTCTAATCCGGCTATATATTTTTTAGAGTCATTTATTGAACTAGGAGATACGGTCATAGGATTTCTCTCCAATACCGTTTCCTTTATTCGTGTATCCGCCTTTGCCCTAGCCCATGCAGGTCTGTTCCTGGCAGTTTTCGCACTGGCCCAGACCCTGCAAAATGTAAAAGGAGGGCCTTTTTGGTACTGGATAATAGTTATTGTAGGAAATATCGGGATCATTGTTGTGGAAGGCCTTGTAGTATCAATCCAGACAATCCGTCTCGAATATTATGAATTTTTCAGCAAATTTTTCAAAGGGGGAGGGGAGCTATATCAACCACTGAAAAATTAATTAGAGAAGTTAATGTAAATTGCAAAATGAAAATTTAAGGAATACATTATTTTGCATTTTGCAATTATTAAGAAAATAGACAGTTAATATTATCAATCCGACAACAAGGGAGGCAAACAAATATGCAACATACACAGAAATTTTCAAGAAATATTAAAGTCATACTCTTTTTTCTCTTTGTGTTCTTTATATTTTTGTTTGCTCTCCAACTCATAGGAAAAGCCTATGGCTCCACAGAGGGGATAGTCAATGAGGCAAAGAATCCTTCGGCCATGAAATGGGCTTTTGTTTCAGCGGCCCTGGCTACAGGATTGGCCACAATAGGCGCGGCTATTGCTGTCGGATTGGTCGGATCTTCTGCCATGGGAGCAATGAGCGAAAGGCCTGAAATGGCAGGAAGGGCCTTGATTTTTGTTGGACTTGCAGAAGGTATAGCCATCTATGGCCTGATTGTGGCCATTATGATTTTAGGGATGGTGTAAGGGGATTGGAACTTTTTTCAACTTGGGATTAAAGGGGGCGGTTATAATGTATCGCGCAAAATATTCATTATTTATTATATTCTTTCTTGCCTTTACGGTGATCATTCATGCCGCAGATGCAGGTATTCATTCCGGGCCGAGAAATACCCCGCTGGGACCGGAGACCTTTTCAGAAAAAGGGTTAACCCGATTATCTGAATTATCCGAGAATAACCCTTCCGAAGAAGGCCTCACAAAGGTAGGATATTGCAGAATGTATGGTCATGCCTGGGATATTGTTACAAATAGCAAATATGCTTATGTGGCTGACGGACCTCAAGGGCTCCAGATTATCGATATTCACAATCCGGCCGATCCAAAGATAATAGGGAGCTTTGAAACACCTGGCTACGCGTGGGGCATTGCAGTAAATGGTCCATATGCATATATAGCCACCGGTTCGAACGGCCTCCAGGTTGTTGACATTTCAGATCCGAGGGACCCCAGAGTCGCGGGTCATTGTGATACTCCCGGTTATGCCCGAGAAGTGTCAATAAGCGGAAATTATGCTTATCTTGCGGATGGCTCACGAGGCCTTCGGATTATAGACATCAGTGATCCGGAAAATCCTGTCAGTATAGGATCGCATAAAATATCAGGAAATACCCGTGGAATAGCCACCAAAGGAAACTATGCCTATGTAACCTCTTATGTGCCTGACCACGGTAGCGGACTTCAGATTATAGACATCAGAGACCCTGAAGATCCAAAACAAATGTCAAGCCTTGAGACCTCCGGCTTTGCGTATACCATTGCATTAAATGAAAGGTACGCTTATGTAGTTGACTGGGGAAGCGGACTTAAGATCATAGACATCTCTGATCCCTTATATCCAAGGGAAGCGGGAAGCTACCTGATCTCCTGGTTTGCCAGGGGAATTGCCGTAAAGGGGAGCTATGCCTATGTTGCTGATGGTTATGACGGAGTCAGGGTCATAAATGTCAAGGACCCAACGGATATTCTGGATATCGGGGATTATGATACACCGGGTTATGCACTGGGAGTCAGTATAAACGGTAACTATATTTATGTTGCCGATGGAGAAGGCGGATTACAGGTATTGAGCTTTCATGCCCATGAAAATACCAAAACCATGCACTCCGATAAGATTTTCTATGGTTCAGAGGGGTTAACCTTATGCTCTTTTATGTTGCCTGTTGCAATCATTAACCCCTCCAGAAAAGAGAGTTTAAAACAGCTTGGGTAAATGTTTATGAGATTTTACATCATCGGAGATAAGGATACGGTTACCGGATTTTCTCTGGTTGGTATAGAAGGGACAAAAGCGGATTCCGGCATGGAGGCACTCAGGGCACTTAAAGAAGCAATCAATTCTAAAGACATAGGTATAATCCTTATCTCTGAAAGGCTGGCCAAAGAAATCCAGTCAACTATCGATGAGTTGATGACTCAAAGAAAATGTATCCTTGTTTTGCAGATCCCCGATGCAGGCGGGGCTCTGCAAGGCAGGCAATCCATAGAGGAATTCGTGCTTACTGCACTGGGAGTGAAGGTTTAGGGAAGGGCTTTATTTGAAATGCAAATTGCAAATTGCAAGATGCAAGATGCAAGATACAAGATGCAAGATACAAGATGCAAAATGCAAAATGCAAAATGCAAAATGTAAATTGCAAAATGTAGATTGCAAAATGAAGATTGCAAAATGAAGGGTTAGAAGGATCAAAGGAAATGCAAATTTAAAAATGCGTTTCCCTGGAGACATTATGTTAAACAATGTAGAAATACTATCACGGGTTATCATGGATGATGCCTATAGGGAAGCCGAAGCCATATTGGAGAAGGCGAAGAGGGAATCGGAATCCATAAAGGAAAAGGGTATTAATATAGCTAATGATCTTATTAAATTGAACAAATCTAATTTATCTCAAGTATCGATTTCAAACAATAGCGGAAAGCAGATATCATTGGCTGAGTTCAGGGCACGCAGTGAGATACTGCAACGCAAGGAAGAGGTATTAAAGGGGATCATCCTCCGGGTTCAGCAGGATTTTTTTTCGCTTCCTGAACGGGCTGACTATCCGGATATATTAAAGAAGCTTATCATTGACGCGCTGAGATGTTTAAAAGGGGAGGGTACTGAATTTGTATGCAGGCTCAACCCAAGGGATCGGACACTTGTGTCTTCCTCAGTTTTTAAGGATATAGGCAAAAGGGAAGAAGCGGATATCTCATTGGACAAG
>JBLIRS010000167.1:0-7455 GCA_049472415.1 bacterium
ATTTCTGGCCTTCTGATTGCGGGCTAAAGATAACCACAAGGGTGCCGGTACCGCCTGGCGCAATGGTGAACGAGGTGCTTCCGCAGGGATCTGGCCCCCCATTAAGATCAAGGGTAAAATCCGTGGTATCCGACAAAGATATGGCTGATATATCAAGGTCTCCATTGCCGGTATTGGAGATGGTCATAACCAGTGGCTCTGATGAATTTCCGTCGGCAAGGCTTCCAAAATCATGATTTATAGAATTAATCCCAATGTCAGGTAAGATATTAGCAAATTCAAAGGCCCCTATATCAAAGAGGAGAGTTCCGTCTCCATTTCCATCCTGAGGCCTTGAGATACCATCTTTATCCACCAAAACCGTGCTTATATTTGTTCCCGCATCGATACAGGGTGAATTGAATCGAAGGTGAAAATCCCCAAGGTTTGGATCAATGAATAAAGGATCGGCATTGATGTTACCCGTTCCCTCATGCCCCCCTTGGATGTCGGAGTAACTAATCTGGGAATCGGTAGCAATTTCAAAAGGATCATTATTCCAAAGTATGCAATTTGTTATTGTTGCAGAGGAAGATGCGCAATTAATTCCTCCGGATGATTGGTTGCCGGTAATGGTACAATTGACAATGGTTGGAGTGGTTTCTTCCCAACAGATAATCCCCTCTCCGTTTAGGTTTCTAGTTATAATACAATTCGTCAGGGTTGGTTTAGCTTGATCAATGCAGCCGAATCCCCCTCCGCCGGTTGCTGACTCATTTTCAGTTATGGTGCATTGGGAGATGAGTGGCGAGGAACGATCCCGGCTTCCGATACCCCCGCCACCCCAGGCCGTAGTTGTGTTCCCTCTGACCATACACTGTGAGATGGTGGGTGAGGAATCCCCCCCGCAGCAGATCCCCGCTCCATTGCAGCCGGTATTTTCTTTAATGATACAATTAATTATCCTAGGGCTTGAATTGCCGGCACAATATATCCCCCCGCCACAGTCCTCCCAGACAGGAGGTTCACTGCTAGCTGTATTTCCCTCAATAATACATTGAATAATGGTTGGAGACGAGGCGCAATAGATGCCTCCTCCCTGATTGCTATGCCCGTTCCTGATGGTAATCCCGGTGAGAATTGAATTGGAATACTCCCCATTATTGAAGGTAACTACACTCCCGGATTTGCTGCCATCAATGATTGTTGAGGCTACCACATTCGGATCATTTGGATCTGTGCTTTTTATCGTAATGGCCTTACCTGAAAAATTGATACTTTCTCTGTATGTTCCGGGATGGATGATAATGACATCCAAATCACTGGCGGAATCAATCGCCTCCTGAATTTTATCGCCGGGGTAAATGTGTACAGGTTCTGCTATGTCATTCAAGTTAAAGTCCACCCTGACCGAATCTGTAGGCCCTGAAAGGCTTATTTTCTTTGCCTTATTGAAATCGAAAGTACCGTCATTCCCATCATACCATACAGGTGTGGCATAGACTTTATTAGAACCCTCCAACGCCATTTCGATGGCGCTCAAATAATACTCATGATCTTCGTATGGCAGTCCTTTTAGCTCATACTTTCCGTCAGAGTTGTAGTTATAGTAATAAGGCTCAATCCTGTAAACATACTTCTCCGCATCCGTCAACACATTAAATCTTGCATAATTCGGATCATGAACATAATAAAGCGGATACGGTTCAGCCTCGTTATCCGATAATCCCTGAATAGTCATGGGCTTTGTAACAGGATTATTATTACTATCTTTTATGTAACCCCAGATTTTTGCGCCCCTTTCGGTGAGTGTGTACGGGGGATTGTTATAATTTCCCGTAAAAGTGAACTTTTTGGGTTTGTTCGGATCTGCGCTGTCCATAAGAAAAGTGTCAATATATCCCTCGTTGTTACCAATCAATCTTATATAGTATGAGGTTGTTGTTAAAACGCCGCCGATTCGAAAATTAAGATTACTGGCATCCGGTTCGGTGGTTCTTACAAAACGGGTAAAAGGGAATGGGATCTGTTCAGGGACCCCGTTCGAATCACGATATAATTCAACACCCACATCTTTCAAATAACCGGCACTATCCTTTATTGTACCGCGCAACCAAACCCCCGCAGGGGCTATAACGGTTCCCAAATTAAAGGTGCCTGATGTAAACTTAACCCTTGGAAGACTCTCCACGTCCCACCACCTGGTTTGTTTTACATAGGTTGAAGGATTTGAATAATTCGCTGCACTGGTGGCGCCTATAAAAAAACTTGCGTAATTAAAATCTTTAACACTCTTTATAGTAGATATCAGTAGCAGGTATTCTCTGTCCAAGGGGTATTGCTTTTCATCTAAAACGATATTTTTCCTTGTTGATGCAAGTGCCACAAGGTTATTGTTGTCAACAGATATTACTACAATACCTATATTAGCCCCGGTTCCCTGAAGTCCCTGACTTTTTGCAGTCTCATAGTCATAAATGAAAATAAGTGCATTTTCGAGCTCATCATTATTGGTTTTGAGTATATTGCCGGTCAGAGTTACACAGTACCCCCGGGCTGGGGTGAATAAAATGGCCATAAACATTATTATAATCAAAAAAACGGAGATTCTTTCTTTTATTGTCCACATATATCATCCCTCCTCAGCAGCTAAAAGTTTTTATTCAGGTGGTCATTTAAAATTCCTTGTATTTACTAGGTTGAGATTGGCGAGAACGAATTAACGCATAAGTCGCATGGGCATTAATTTGTGTAAATTCAATAAAATTTTTTGAATAAGTGCATCCTAACAATATATTCAGAAGGGATTGCATTATTATAAGTTCTCAACCGCCGGGTGTTATTTCTCCGGATTTCTTCTGGATAGGATAAAGCCAAAATTTATAAAACACCTACCAAAATGGCAGACAAATTCATAAAATATTCAGAGCCGGAATTTTACGTTTTTAAGACTTCTGCATTATCTGCATTAAATAAATAGACATAAGGACTGGATTTTTTTTCACAAGCTCCCCTTTTTATTATTTATACTATTTCTAGATCCTAATCCTATATTTGAAAAAAATTGCGTTTAATGTGTCTATTAGATGGAAGGAATCTTTGATGTAAATTGGTAAAATTTCATAAAACACGATAAAATGTTTTATAAATTATATATCAAGTTATACATCAAAACAAGAAATGCTGAATTATATCTTGATAAAAAAAATTATAAATTCCATGCTAAAATCAAAAGAATTATCTGAATTAATAAATTAATCCAACAATTAAAGCTCTTAATCTATTATCGGATGTTTAGTTTAAGGATCAAAACTCAAAAGTTAACTCTCCGGATAGGCTTGATTGCCTTATTTCTCTTCTATTTTAAGGGCTATAGTCATAGCCAGATCAATCTCGGTCTGGTCGGCACGTTAAAATTCAGTGACTATATAGAATGTTTGGAGGTGCATAAGGATCATGGTGAACATAATATATATAATAATATATATGCCTTCTGCGGCACGGGAAGGGGACTTACAATCATTAATGTAACCGATCCAGATAGTCCTGAAATAGTGACGCAATTAGATCTTGGAAAGATTGTGGCCATTGAATTTTTTGAAATCCATGACGGACCTAATAATGGATCTAAAGATTTTGTTGTTATCCTCAATACCCGGAATGATCTCGTTTTCCTTTGTATAGAAGATCCGGAGCGACCTGGATTTGCCGGAAGATATTCATTATTAAGAAGACCCGATGCACCTTTGGTTATAAACAAACAGGATTTGGTTGTCTCGGGGGAGTATTTGTATGTAGCAGATGGATTTGCAGGTCTCGATATAATTGATATAAGCGATCCTTATGAACCTCAATATGCAGGGAGGGTTGACACCCCTGGAAAGGCACAGGGGATTTATATAGAAGGTGATTATGCCTATGTAGCTGATGGGCCGGATGGTTTTGTTATCATAGATATCAGTAATCCCACGGATCCCTTTTACGTGAGCGGACTTAATTTGACGAAGCTCAAGGTAAGCTCAAAACCAACAGTAGGGACAAAAGATATTGTGGTTAAAGGTCCATATGCCTATTTAGTGTGTGATGATTTTGGGTTGTTTGTCTTTGATATAACCGATAAGGCCGGGCCTTTCCAAAAAAATGAGTATAACCTGGCGGGCAACAATACTAACATTGATGCCTCTCACATTAATTTAGCCACCTTTGACAATTATGCCTATATGGCCCATTATGATGGATTGACGATTATTGATATGAACGATCCAAATGATGGAGGGAAATATATTGATCTGCAATCGGGGGCCTATGATGTAGCCATATGTGAAGATTATGCATATGTTGTTGATTTTGGGAAAGAGGAGATAACGATCTTCCGGATACAGGATCCAATAAGTCCCGAGCCAAGAGGAAATCTTCTGGTTGTCGGAGATGCCCAGCGAATAGTACTTCATAATGAATATGCATATATACTTGATATAAAAAGAGGCATGCTTGAGATTTCTATCAATGATGTCT
Organism: bacterium; assembly: GCA_049472415.1. Taxonomy (GTDB): domain Bacteria; phylum SZUA-182; class SZUA-182; order DTGQ01; family JAFGSM01; genus JBLIRM01. Next base: position 4,495 of record JBLIRS010000167.1, read on the forward strand.
CAAAACCGGAATTGGAAGCTATCTGCCTGTCAAATAAGGTCATAAAGGATATATCTATTCATGGGGATATTGCTTACGTCTCAGCAGAAAAAAAGGGGATTGCCCTTATAGATCTGAAAGATTCATCCAAACCCGCCAGGTATTATAATAATAATATATCCAAAGCGGTAAGTATTGCGGTGGATGAGGATGGCAGATATGCCTATGTGGCTGATAATATTCAAGGAATAAAAAGAATTGTTGTCCTTGATATATCAAATCTCGATATAAACGATTCCCAAAAGCCATTGTTTGTTGGTTCATTTGATACTGAAGGCGGACCAACCAGGATTAAAGTCCAGGGGAATTATATTTATGTGTGTGAAAAGGATAAAGGCCTTGAGATCTTTGATATCAACACGCCTGACTCGCCGGAGCGGACCGGAATCTTAAAGACATTTAAAGACAATGAAGTGGAAAAAAACCTTGCCAATGCCGTTGATATTGAGATCTCAGGCAATTATGCCTATTTGGCGGCAAAGGATGACGGTGTTATAATTGCTGATATAAGCGATCCTTATAATCCTGTTTTTTTAAACAGCTATGATAGTCAATTTGCCCGAGGCATAGAGATATCCTATCCTTATGCGTATATAGCGGATGATATAACAGGAGTTGTGGCGCTCGATATTACCAATCCCTGCATGCCATTGCCGGCTGAGGATGTTAAAAAGACCGGTATTTCGTTTAAAGGGATGGATCTTCAAATAAAGGGTGAGTATCTTTATGTGGCAGCCAGGCATGACGGACTTATTATTTTCAGGATACTTGATACACCGCCCTTACAGGGGAATATTATCCTGTGTACAGGAGGACCTTTCAGTTCCGTTAATCCATTATGGCCGCCGTCGCAGGCCTTGTCCAATAAAATATTCTCTGTTTTTAAAGATGCCTCCTACCCCAATTATTTTGTATATTACTTCAATCCCAATCCCTTTCAGGACCTTGATGGCGACCGTTTCTTAGATCCCTTCATTGTTGATGACTTTGATCCTATGCAAGGTGATTTAAAATTTAGTCTCACAAACTGGGCCGGCACCCGACTAAATACAGGTCCGCTTTATCTGTATCTTACCGGATTAGGTACAGAGGATGCCTTTATGATATCACCCGGAGAGATTGTTAAGGCATCGGATCCTTATGATCCGAATAACATGAACACCTTAAAACAATTCCTCGATACATTTCAGAAAGCCAATCCGGGGCGGGATGTCATATGTCTTCTGGAATTTGCATCTTCAGGGTCCTTGTGCGACGATCTTATTGATTCTAATACAATTCCTTACAGCAGGACCGTAATCACATGCACTGACACTGAGACCTCATATCTCGATCCGAACGGACGAAATGCCTTCACCTCTCACCTTATCACCCTTCTTCAGGATTCCGGCCAGGAAGGCCTTTTTGCAAACACAGGCATCTATTCTCATCAACGTGTCGGGCTTCTTCAGGGCCTCTTCTCCCAGGCAAGAAAGGATTTCTGGGCACAGGGATATCCCTTCAACACCCAGCCACCCAAGATGGTGAGCGCCCGGGGTGCTCACACCCTTTGCTCCCTTTCGCTGTCGGTAGATCCTGTTGCTTCACATGTCTCTGATCCTGACATTCCCATTATATCTTCTACTTATCCTGATCATGCCCTGGCATTCATCCCAACCGGCCACTATCCGGATGGGGACTTTGTTCTCGATCCCGGTGATGTCTATTTCCAGTCTTCAGATCCTTCAATCCTGCTTGTCACGGAAGAGGGTTTGGCCTTTGCAAATCCAAACACAAACTTCAATGGAAATGCCACCGTGCTTGCCACCATCATCGACCCCAACTTTACCCAGGCCCAGTGTAATGACACAGACAATCCCCTGGGAGGGGTTACCGGCTGCATCAGAGTCAACGTAAAGATTCCGGGGCGCGAGGAAAAAGAATCCCTTCCAATGGCCATTATCGTTGCCGGAGAAAAGGAAGAGGGAGATTACCTTTGGGAGGAGACACACACAATTGCCAATTATGCTTATACAACCTTTCTAAGCCGGGGATACAGCAGAGAAAACATCATATATTTGACACATTATATAGAAGAGACAGAGGGGAATGAAGATACGGACCTTGATGGAGACGGTGATCCTGATAATGATATTGATGGAGTGCCAAATCTTCATAACCTGAGGGAAGCCTTAGACCTGGTGGAAGAGAAAGGGGCCAAAAAGCTTATTCTTTTTATGGTGGATCATGGGATCAAAAAGGGGGACAACCTCTCCCCGGAAGGAGGATTCTTTTTAAGCTCTCCGGATAAAGATCCGAATGATCCGCAAAAGGATTCCAATAGCATTCTTAATCCGTTGGAACTGGATCATTGGCTGGATATACTTCAGGGAAGGATTAAGGATCTCGAAATTACAATTATTGTTGAGTCCTGTCATTCCGGTCTCTTCATAGACCCCCTTAAGGGTGAAAAAAGGGTTATCATTACATCAACCATGGAAGATGAATCATTCCTGTATGCAAATGGCCTGGTTTCCTTCTCCTACTATCTATTTAGCCTTCTCCAATCGGGCGCAAGCATGACCACAGCATATAACGGCGCCCTTTACTCCCTCCTTGAAATCGATCGTTTTCTCCATACTCAAAGGGAAGCGCTTAACGAACCTCACCAGAAGCCGCAGCTCTGGTCGCAGCCCAAGTCCCTGGCACACTCAACGGCTATCGGAGGGCCATTTCTCATTAGTCAGGACCAACCTATTATAAGCTCTTCGAGGATAGTCCCCGATCCTAATGATAGTGCGTATGACCCCAATACTATTAAAACCGGCCAGGATGTTCTCATATCCGTTGAGGCTTCTGATATGGATGGGATTGATGAGGTATGGGCAATGGTGAATGCAACCTACAACCTTTCAGTCCCCTCAGGAGATTATGATCATCCCG
>JBLIRS010000168.1:0-7399 GCA_049472415.1 bacterium
ATTGGATATCTCAACAGGACGTTCAAGACTGCTTGGAAGGTTTTCCTGCTCATCCCGGTAGTAATAAAGTGTTGACAGGGAAGCTGGATTGAATTGCCTTGTATATAAGGCCGTTACCCATGTCGCAAAGAAATGACTCGCCTTTCTGTTCTTCCAGTAGTCTCCGGCATCCAGATCATTCAGAGCTTGCTGAAGCGAATCAACGCCTTCCAGACCGTTAGATGAGACCATGAAACGGTGCAGGGCGTCAAAGCCTTCCTGCGGCTGGCCTGTAATGGACTTTCCTGTCTGTTCACAGAAATATTTCCAGAAAAACACACCTCTGTATGATCGCTCGAAGAGACCGACGCCTTCCGGGTCCCCCAGAAATCCCCGTACCTCACCGGCATAATTGGTTGCCGGGCTGATATCCATATCATTATAGAAAAAGTCCTGGCTCATTCTGGCCGAGCCTTCGATAAACCATTTAGTATCCCTTGGCACATCCGTATAAGCAGCCTGTACATTATGAAAAAGTTCGTGGATGCCGACCCATCTTCGATCGGGATTGGTTAAATCTGAGGCAATGGTTGGTGAGATCCACAAAGGATCCACACTTCCCCATCCGGCATAAGGTGTGTATCGCAAGAATATTTCAAGCGGGAGCAGGGCAGGGGCATTGAATCCCCAGGCAGTGTATCTTCCCTGACAGAATAAAAGGGTATCTATACTGTCACTTACGATCCGGTTATCTCCCACTGCATTTAATGTGGGATCAATAGTATCAAGCGGCCTGAAATAATCGTCATTTGGCCAGCTTCCTCCCTGAAACTCCTGCAGGTTGGTATAATTGTCAGCATCAGGATTTCCGTTCTGGGTTTGAGTGAGGTTCCCAAAGAAATGGGTTTCCCAGGTGTCAGGCAGACTATCCCCGTCAGTGTCGGGATCTCCCACAAACGGCCCGGAATGACGGTTTTCGTCCACATACCAGATAGTGAAATCACCATTTGCACTGGTAAGGCTTTGATCGAGCCAGGCAGGTCTTGTTGAGCTGTAATCTCCATAGGCAGCGAGCGTGCTCTTTACGCTGAAAAAAAAGATAAAGACAATAAACAAAAAGACAAAAAAGCTGATTATGCCGATTTTCCCTATCTTATTCATAACACTACTCCTTATACTGCTAAAACTCCTTATTGACAAACTACTACCTACTGTAACTTCTTTAATTTATAGATATATATTAGCATAATCTTAATTTTATTGAAAATTTATCGGTATATATTCTAAGCCGTTATTCAAAGACTTTGTGGAAAAATCGGGTAATTCCAATCTTGGGGGCTTGAACCTTTTTATGATTAATATATACTTGAATGGGACAAAACCTATAACACATACGTTCACAAATAACGCTGAATAACCGGATGAAAAAAGAATGACATTTCAACTGAAAGACATTGTGCCCTGGGGCAGATCGTTCGAAGAATACGTGGCCATGTTTGCCCTGTCAGAGGAAGACCTTCGGGGCTCCATCCTCAGTTGTGCCGATGGACCTTCAAGCTTCAACTGTGAATCGTGCAGACGGGGAGTAACAGTAGTATCCATTGATCCCCTTTACGATTATGGAACTGATCAAATCAAAAAACGAATAGATGAGACCTTTGAGGAGGTTATGACTCAGACCGGAAAAAACATGGAGGAGTTCGTATGGAAGCATATCTCTTCAGTTGAGGAACTGGGACGTGTACGCATGGAGGCGATGCGTACCTTTCTATCGGACTACGATAGTGGTAAGTCAGAGGGCAGATACCTCCCTTCCTCCCTGCCTTCGTTGAGTTTTCCGGACAACCGGTTCACGCTGGCGTTATGCTCCCATTTTCTATTTTTATACAGCAATATGCTGGATCTGCAGTTCCATATCAGTGCCATCCGGGAGATGTGCAGGGTTGCCAGAGAGGCAAGGATCTTCCCCCTGCTCCAACTCGGAGCAAAACCTTCGCCTCATGTTCCGGGGGTTGTTGAACATTTTGGAAACGCGGGATATAAAGTTGATATTGTTACCGTTATATATGAGTTTCAGCGTGGCGGGAACAAAATGCTCAGGATCAGGAAGGCCTGATTTTTTGATTATGCTTTGATCTTTTTGCACAACGAGTTGTTGTTAAAGTATAAAATTAGATCTTGATAAACTGTTAAATTATGAAAAAGATAGCTGTTGTTATTGGTTTCATAAGTGTCATCATTATTATTGCATATTCCTTAATGCCGCATGAATATAAAATAAAAAATTCTATTCCTTCAGGAGAGACCATTATCTGTTTTGGGGATAGCCTCACATACGGGACAGGCGCAAAAAAGGGAATGGATTACCCGTCTCAATTGTCCGGAATGATTGGAATGCCTGTACATAATGAGGGCGTACCAGGAGATACCACATCAGATGCTCTCAGGCGGATAGATGACGTCATGAAAAAAAATCCCCGTATCGTTCTCTTAACATTAGGCGGCAATGATCTGAAAAATGGAGTTCCCAAAGAGACTGCATTCGAGAATCTCCAGGTGATCATTGAGAAGATTCAGGAAAAAGGCGCTTTGGTCATTATCGGAGGGATAGATTTACCATTTTTTGGTAAAGGATTCGGCGATGCATACGAATTGATTGCACGTAAAACCGGCTCAATTTTAATACCCAATATCTTTGACGGAATTTTGGGTCATCCGGACCTCATGAGTGACAGCATTCATCCCAATAGCGCCGGTTACACCATTATGGCGCGACACTTCTATAAAGCTTTAAAACCTTATCTGGAACAGCAATTATGATAATTGTATTAATTGAAAACATGATTTTGGCAGATCACATGTCAAAAAAATCGTGTCATAAACAGGTAATATAACGTTGAGATATAGTCAGGAGGATAAATGTCGATAGATGAAAAAAAACTGGTCACCATGATTCAATCCCTGTTTCAATCTCAAAGCCTGGGTGTTCTGGCAACGCGTGACAAGGAATATCCATATTGCACGCTGGTAGGTTTTGTAGGAACGTATGATCTGAAGCGGATTATATTCGCTACACTTCGGGATACACGGAAATATACAAACATCAAGACATATCAAAAGATTTCCATCTTGATTGATTCCAGATCGAACCGGGTAGATGATTTCAAGGATGCCATGGCATTGACCGTATTGGGCAATGCCCGCGAGGCAGAAGGTGAAGAACTGGAGAAACTATCCGCATTATACCTGGCAAGACATCCCCATCTGAGAGAATTTCTGCAGGACCCTAATTGTGCCCTCATGATAATCGAAGTGGAAAGATATATCATGGTTACCCGTTTTCAACAGGTCATGGAGATAGACATAAAAGCAATTCGGGAATAGATACTTTCCCAATGCCACCGACATCCCGGACGCCACAGGCCTTATCAATACATACAAGGGATGAGATCATGGTGGATGGTTATCTGGGACTGGTGATGATCCGTACCGGGACATTCTGCTAATTTTTTAGCCTTAATGTGTTTTAGATTAGTAAGCTCCTTATACCCTTTTCTCGGTAAAATATACTCTTTTGTAACCTCCTCATCAGTAAAATATTATTTTAAGTCCAGGATGCGCTGATTCTATAAATTTAAGTAGATTCCTAAAACATCATTCTCTTTCCATGTTCATCATTATTGCGGTCCTGACTGCAATTTTGCTGCACTCCATTGAAACTCTTTAGCTGAAACGGTAAAATATTATTAAAGTCACCTTAGACATTTTTCAACATATAGAAACTATCTCTTTTAAAAGTTAGTCTGAAAATTCATTGAACTCAACGACGAAACGGCTAGAGAGAACTTCACCCTATTGAAGTCATCCGCTTTAAGGTGCACTTTTTTTATAAACGACAAAGATAATTTAAGAAAAGAAAGTATTATACAAATAATTGTATAATCAGACCTATCTGATTGAAAAGATTGCTATTATGCTCTATGCTAGATCAGCTTTATCAAGTATTTTTATAATTACAAATTTATAAGTACAAACTCTTTTGCAGTATTGAATTGAAGAGATACAATGGAATATTTTTGCCCTGGAAAAAGAAACAGAATGAATATAACAAGTGATTGAATAGATGGCTTTACCTATAAATATAGAGGAACTGTTTACCGGACAAACCGTGGAATGGGAACGGATCGAATTTCGAGAAGGCTGGAATCCTGAACGTACTCTAAGGACCATCTGTGCATTTGCAAATGACTTTAATAACTGGGGGGGCGGCTATATCATTCTTGGTATTGAAGAATCAGATGGGCTTCCGGTTCTGCCTCCCAAGGGAGTAGATATACGTTCGCTCGACAAAATTCAACAAGAATTAAACCGAATTTGTAGAAAAATTTTACCCAATTATTATCCTCTTGTTGAACCTGTCGATTTTCAGGATAAAAAGATTCTTGTTCTTTGGTGCCCTGGGGGGAGCAACCGACCTTATAAAGCACCCGATTCCCTGGGAAAAAATCCGCTTTACTTTTATTATATTAGAAAATTTTCCTCCACCGTCCATCCAATACAGGATGAAGAGCGAGAGCTTCTTTCTATGACGAATCGTGTCCCGTTCGATGATCAGGTTAACCACAACGCTCGGATAAACGATTTTGATCTAGGTTCCATTAAAATTTATTTGAATGAAATAAAAAGCGATCTTGAGCATCAAATCCCAATCCTCCCGATGAATGAGATTGCGCGAAAAATGAATATTGCCGAAGGACCAAATGAAAACCTTCTTCCCAAAAATATCGGTTTGTTTTTTTTCGCCAAAGATGTGCAGGACTTTTTCCCGTATGCCAAAATTGAGATTGTTACTTTTGATGATGAATCAGGGACAGACTACACGGAAAAGATTTTTACTGGACAACTCCATAATCAGTTACGCGGTGCCCTTGCGTACTTGAGAGAAATTGTTATAAAGGAAAAGGTAAGTAAATTAAAGGATAGGGCTGAGGCCAACCGGTTTTTTAACTATCCCTATGATGCTTTAGAAGAAGCGCTTTGTAATGCTGTTTATCACCGCGGATATGATAACGACTCCACAATTGAGGTGAGGATTTATCCCTCACATATTGATATAATTAGTTATCCAGGGCCGCTTCCTCCGCTTGATAAAGAAAAGCTTAAAAACCTGCAGTTCGATGTGAGAAAATACCGCAACCGCCGCATAGGTGAGTTCCTCAAGGAACTACACCTTACTGAAGGCAGGGCAACCGGTATCCCTTCCATTTTGAAATCTCTTGAAAAGAACGGCTCACCAAAACCAGTTTTCGAGACTGATGATGAGAGGAGTTATTTCAAAACGACTTTCTGGATTCACCCGGAATTTTTAAAAGAAGACTTAGCCGGTACACAAGTTAGGGTGCAAGTTAGTGAGCAAGCTAACTTGTTAATTATAAATAATATAGAAGAAATTCTCAGCAAATATGAGATTTTTGGTGAGCAAGTTGGTGAGCAAGTCAGGAAGCAAGTTGAAGAACGAATAAAACCATTAAAAAAGAACAACTTGATTAAGATATTGTCTTTTACCAAGACAAAACATTCAAGAAATGAAATTCTTATGCAGATAGATCTAAGTGACAGCTATAAAAATTATCAAAATTATATTTTTCCATTAGTGAGCTTAGATTTATTAATGCTTACTATTCCTGATAAACCTAACAGTCCCAATCAACAATATAAAACAACCGAAAAAGGAATTAAGCTGCTGAGATTGATTAAAGGATTGTCTTGATGGATAGGATGAAACGATATAAAAAATATGAGGATTCAGGTTTTATATGATTTGGTGGATTTAGGAGTAAAGTTCTCGAACCTTTAACTCCGGAATTTACAAAACCAAAATAATAGTAAATTAAACAAGACATCATGTAAGATCTTGACCATCTTTCCTTTTTATACAAGTTCAAGTAAGATTTGCTATAATCATCCATTTTTTCATCTGATGGATGGGATAGTACTATCATTGATATTTGTTTGAGTTTTCACTATAGGTTTAAATATTTATGAACTTGACTAAGTATAGAAAAAACTTTAGACAGAGGATTCACAAAAGAACCTCAATCAATGAGGAATTGCGGCATAGAATTTTTCTGGAAATAATTCCTCTTATCATAGATTGGTTTCAAAAAAATCCTGTTTTGGAAAGGGCTTACATTTTCAGATCTATTCCGGAAAGAGATTAAATGGACAAAAAGATAATCATATCCGCTTCCAGGAGGACGGATATCCCCTCATTTTATAGTGATTGGCTCATTGAGCAGTTGAATCGAGGCTCGGCTGAAGTGACCAATCCATATAATCATACGGTTTATTCCGTGCCGTTGTCCCCTGTATCGGTGCACTCTATAGTCCTCTGGTCAAAGGACTTCGCCCCGCTTTTAAAGAAGATCCACGCCCTGAAACGCTATGAGCTGTTTTTTATGTTGACCCTGAACGACTCTTTTTTCCTGGAGCCTCGAGTGCCTTCTTTAGATTCCAGATTTGCCCAGTTCGATTTTATTCTCAGACAATTCGGTAAAGAAAGGCTTTTTGTCCGGTTCGATCCCATTGTACACTGGAGGGATAGGGCAGGGATCAGGAATAATATGGACGAATTCGAGATGATCATTAAGAAGGTTTCGTCCGCAGAGATCTATCAGGTGAAAACCTCTTTCATGAATACACAATACAGAAAGCTTTCAAAAAGGGGGATAGCATTTGTCGATTTACCGATTCAGCAGAAAATTGACATGGCATATAGTTTGGGAAAGGTTGCTGACAATCATGGTGTAAGGCTTCAATTCTGTTGTAATGATTATCTGTTTGAGAATGCTGATATACCCAACATAGAAAGGTCCTGCTGTATTGACGGGAGATATATATCGAGGATCGTAGGCGAGCCAACCATCATCAAAAAGGACTCTTCACAGAGGAAGGAATGTCAATGCACCTTTTCCAGAGACATCGGTGATTATACCCAGAAATGCAAACACGGTTGCCTGTATTGCTATGCCAATCCGGATGTTTCGGTTAATGAGGTTGTTTCCCCCAAATCTTGACGGATTCGTAAAAAAGTCATTTCGTCATCTCCGGGCCTTTAAGAAAAAATAATAATGACCCTTTCAATATCTTTTTTACGATTTTATTAAATTTAACAAAAGCTCCTTTATTATGTAAAAATGTTTTTCGGTTTACAATACCATAAATAAGTAAATAAGATTCATGTAAAATCATATTTTTTCAGGTAGATTAATGCAAAGCTTCATGTTATTATAAATTTTTAGTTTTTTAAAATGTTACAAACCGGGAAGGATATGAAGATGAGTAAAAGTAATAAAAGGGTTGTCCTTATCGCTCAATGTCTTATAAATCCCTATTGCAGGGTTCATATTCTGGGGCAAAA
>JBLIRS010000169.1:0-7396 GCA_049472415.1 bacterium
TCTCATTGTCTAAATTGATAGGTGCAGAAATTCCAAATCTTTCAGTAAGCCGAATCACCCCGATAGGGATACTGAAAAAATCCTTTGTGCCATCAGGTAATTGAATAGCAAACTCCGTACTTCCTCCCCCAATATCACATATAAATAACGGCCTGCTCAGACCTTTTAAGGTTGAAAGAACGCCTTGCAATGTTAATTCGGCCTCTTCCTCTCCTCTTAATACTCTGGACTGAATTCCCACTTCCTTTTTTATACGTTCAAGGAATTCTTCCTGATTTTTGGCCTCTCTTACTACACCGGTAGCTACCATCTGAATATGATCAAAACTGTATCCTCGATATTGAGATGTAAGCTCCTTAAGGACTTGTATAGCTCTATCCATGGCGGGTGGTTTTAAATATCCATCCGGCTCAAAGCCTTCTCCCAAACGGGCTATCCTGAGCTTTCGCAAGCAAATCTTCATGGAATTCTGAGGATATTTTTGTGGGGAACCACAGATAAGACGAATCGAATTACTACCCAGATCAATAGCTATTAAAGGGATCTTTTTTATCATATATGATAAGTAAAAAAGGACAACGATAAAACTAAATGTTAAAAAAGAAGCGGAACTGGTTATTTAGGCAAATTTAATCTTACTACTTCCTCAGGTTCTCCGATGGGACCAAAGGGTTCCCCCTCATATGTAAAGGTTACCCCTCCGGCATTTCCAATCAAAAGAGAAAATTTTGACTGAGCTTCCAGTTTTATTACATCACCGGGATAAAGTAAAAAATCATAATTTGGATTATTGTCTATTTTTACGTCTATCCAGGTCATTTGTCCTGCTCTGATTATTAATTCTTTTTTGGGTGCAACCATCTCTCCATATGCTTCTTTTATAGGCGTTCGTGCGTCTAAAAATGCTGTTAATAGAGGCACAGAAGTGTATTCAGATGACACGATATCATCTTTTTGATCTTCTGTATCAAAAAATTTTTCCTCTGTAGGTAGTTCGGCATCTTCTTTTTTAGCAGTTTGCGTCGTCATAAGTGATTTTTCTATCTTTGCTCCACTCATTAATGTGCTTTCAATTCCAAATGAAGCAATTTTAGCATTTTCTAAGCCTGATGCATATTCACGCGTATTTTCAATCACTGATTCATTCGTTATTACTCTATCTGTATCTGATGAATTTAAGATTTCTTCTTCAATTACTGGTAAACCTGCATGGAGTTTTTCTATTTTTTGAGACAAAAATGTATCATGATCGGACTTGTGCATTGAAAGAGAGGCTTGTTTTATAAAAATCGACCATGCAAACCAGATCCCCACTATTAGTGATATAACTATAAAGGCCGGGAAAATTCGCTTATCCCGGATGCGCTCAGCCTTCGTCAGGATTTTATTCTGATCAAAGCTGACCCTTCCCAATTGTTTTCTGTCATCAAAAAGAACTCCATTTTTACCTATAGGATAAGTATTCATAACAAAATCTACATAACGGGAGATTATCTCATTGGAATTTAATCCGAGCTGCTTCGCATAGGTATGAAGAAAGCCCTTTGCAAAAGCAGGATAAGGGAACTCCTCAACATGATCCGATTCTAGGGCTTCAAGGACATGATGACTTATCTTGGTGACATTACTAATCTCTTTTAAAGATATACCTTTCTTTTCGCGTTCTGATTTGATAAAGGCCCCAAAAGATTCCAAAGCATTTACCTCTTTTTTATTAAAATCATAATTAAATATTTTCTAAATTTACCCTAAAAATTTTAGCACCTTAAAGCCTTTTGCGCAAGGTGAACTTTTAGGGCTGTTACTATTTTTATCGGCAATCCTTACAATAAAAATCAACTATTCTATTTATTTGATTGCTGCATTAAATTTACTATGATATTATTTAAAAAATATATAATGAGTCCCTTCTCTTATGAAAGAGTTCACTATGACAGAAAAAGATGATAAAAAGGAAAGAAGAAAACATCCAAGGATTAATGTTGAGATACCTGTTGAGATTGCTTCTCTCACCTTCAAATTTTCAAGCACCGACTCGCAATGCAGGGTAGTAAACATAAGTTGTTCAGGACTATATTGCCAGGTGGATCGCTTTTTTCCTGTATTTACAAAATTAGATGTAACACTTCTTTTAAACTCAACCCCGCAAGGAAATGATAAATTCAATAAAATTACCTGCCGAGGGGTTGTAGTTAGGATCGAACCTTCCCGTCCTATCAAGGGCTGTAAGGAATATCGGATTGCTGTATTCGTTCCGGGCGGCGTTCCTATTGATTCTTTATCAAATAAGATAATAAATTGATATGTCCAAAAAGATAAAGGTACTTCCTGAAAAATTAGCCAATATGATTGCAGCGGGTGAAGTTGTTGAAAGACCGGCTTCGGTGGTCAAAGAACTGGTTGAAAACTCCATTGACGCTGATGCTGATAGAATAGAGATCAACTGCCGCGGAAGTGGGAAAAAATTAATTCAAGTGCTGGATAATGGCCAGGGCATGGAATATGAAGATGCGCTTATCTGCCTGGAAAGACACGCTACCAGTAAAATCCAGTGTGAAGACGATCTGGTTTCTATCCATACCCTCGGCTTCAGGGGTGAGGCGCTTCCCAGCATTGCCTCTGTATCGGAAATGGTCTTGACTACCAGAACTGCTTCCATGGACTTTGCAACCAGGATAATTCTCAGGGCCGGGGTAATTAAGCAGGTTACAAAATCAGGCTCACCCATAGGAACAATGGTCGAAGTCAAGAACCTGTTTTCGAATGTCCCTGTGAGGGCAAAATTTCTCCGCTCGCCACAGACTGAATTATCTCATATTATCCAAACAGTACTCAGGCAGGCTGCTCCCAGATATGACACTTCATTTTTACTCTCAAACGATGGAGATAATCTACTTCATCTGGTCAAGTCAAACAACCTGAGTCAAAGACTTTTTCAGATCCTTGGCCAGGAATCAATAGATGATATGATTGAGATAGAAGATGAAAAAGACGGAATAAAAATAAAGGGCTTTATATCCAAAATAAATCTAAACCGTTCCAATCTACTTGGCCAATATCTTTATATAAACAGCCGGTTCATAAGAAGTCCTATCATTCAAAAGGCCATTCATAATGCTTATCATCCATATATTCCCCGGCAAAGGTATCCTCTTTTTTGCCTTTTGATAGATATAGATCCCAGAAGGGTTGATTTTAATGTTCACCCAACAAAGTTAGAAGTAAGATTTGATAATCCTGCAAGAATTGTGGATTTCATAAGCACATTGATTAAAGAGAATATAAGCCAGCCTATGGTATGGCCAAAAACATCCACCCAATTTCAAAAAACAGAGTTTACTGAGTCAAATTTTACCGCTTTAAGTAAAAAAACGGATTTACCCCTTCATAGCATGCACACAAAAACTAATTTCAAGGATTTCAAACCCAGGCAGGTGCCCCTGATAATGGAGAGCGGCCAAAGTGAATACCCGGCAAAACAGGCAATACAAAAGCCCGGTGATTATAAATCCATTTACGTTGACAATGAGTATAAAGACAAAACAAAGCAGGAACTTATACCGCTCGGTCCCTGTATACAAATAAATCATTCATACATAGTTTATGAAGCACAAGGAGGCATTGTAATCATAGATCAACATGCAGCGCACGAAAGGATCAATTATGAAAAAATCAGATCCTCACTGCTTGCTGAAAAACCTCCCCGTCAAAATCTACTCACCCATCCTATTATAACTGTTACACCTGAAGAAGATGCGTTTATGGACCAGATTATCCCTTTGCTGAATGAACTGGGATTCGTATTGGAACCATTTGGAACAAGGACTTATATTCTCCGTTGTGTCCCCCCCTTTTTTGAAACAGATCCCACACAGATCATGCAGACCATCATTCATAAACTTCTTGAATCCAGTTCCATTAATGAAAAGGCTCAGATTATCGAACCCCTGAGCGCAACCATGGCATGTCATCTATCAGTCAAAGCCCATCAACATCTTAAGCCAGAGGAGATACATCAATTGATTAATGACTTGCTTGCCACAGAACATCCTTATTCGTGTCCCCATGGCCGCCCTACACTTTTCAAGATTACTCAAAAGGACATAGAAAAAAATTTCGGGAGGTAGAGGTGTCAGTGTCTCTTCCTCTATTAATCATTACAGGACCGACTGGAACCGGGAAATCCAGACTTGCGCTGTATTTGGCTCAGAAATGGAATGGTGAAATCATCAGCGCTGATTCCCGGCAGATTTACAGATATATGGACATTGGAACAAGCAAGCCCACCCCTGAAGAAAGAGCCCTGATACCACATCATATGATCGATATAGTTGATCCGGATCAGTTTTATAGCGCCGGAGAATACGGAAGAAATGCTCGATCAATTATCGACAATCTCTTGAAAAAGAAAAGGCTGCCTATTCTTGTTGGCGGCACAGGCCTTTATATCCGGGCTGTTATTGACGGACTTGCACCATCTCCTCCCAGTGATCCCCATATTAAGGCCGATCTTTTAGAACAAATTGGGGAAAAGGGAATAAGAATGTTATATGATAAACTTATGGAAATAGATCCCAAGGCAGCTAAGAGGTTACATCCAAATGACCGTCAGAGGATTCTGAGGGCAATGGAGGTTTTTCTCATTACAGGAAAAAGATTGTCAGATTTTCACAGACAAACGATGGATCATCCAAAATACACCACAGCTTTATTCTTTATAAACCGTCCCAGGGCCATGCTTTATAATATGATAAACCAAAGGGTTGAAAGCATGTTCGAACAGGGCCTGATAAGAGAAGTAAAAGGGCTCATGGAGAGAGGATATACATTAAACCATCCAGGCCTGCAAAGCCTTGGATATGGTCATATTTATGAATATATTCAAAAAAAGACCACCCTCCAGGAAGTAAAAAGTTTTATGAAAAGGGATACGAGAAGGTACGCAAAGAGACAAATTACCTGGTTCCGACAGGAAAAAAAGGCAGTCTGGCTGGATATGTCAGATAAGGGTGATGTCCTTGACCTGGCTCCTGAGATTTATTCAAATCTCAGATCACCTAAATAAAACCCTAAGACGGGAGTCTCTTTCCGGTGATATACTCCTCTAAGGTCTTGTTTACTCTTGCCAACTCCTCTGACTTCTGTTTGGTCTCCTCAAGGAGGGAATTGATTTTCTCCTGAGCCTTTTTACGCTCTGTGATATCTTTGAATACACAGCCTAATCCTATTATCTGGTCCTGATCGTTGCGGATATCAAAAAAGGAGGACAAAGTAGTTTTTCGATCACCCTTTTCTCCAACCAGAATAAGCTCCTTATTGGATATCTCACCTTGATCCCTCAATGAATCAGTAATTTGATCCAATTCCTTTGGATCAGCCAGAAGCGTAGAAAAAAACCTCTTCTCAAGTTTGACTTTTTCATATCCCAAAATTGCCTGAGTGGCAGGATTGAAAGATGAGATCCTGTATTGATTGTCCAGTATCACAATCGCATCGGATGAGGCCAAAAAAAGATTACGGAAACGTTCCTCTGACTCCTTTAATTTAGCTTGCAACAGGATTCTTTCCTTTCTAAGGCGGGCCATCTCAATGCAATCACGGGCCACATAGGGCATCCGGCTGAAATAATCCTCGGTCTTAATTATATAATCGCAAGCACCCAGCTTCATTGCCTCAACTGCCACTTTTTCGTTTCCATGTCCAGTTACAATGATTGTAGGAATAGTCAGACCCATTTCTTTGATCTGCTTCATTACCTCGAGGCCATTAAACCTAGGGAGGGAATAGTCCAGGATGATCAGTTCGTAATTAGAATCTTCTTTTAGTGAATTAAGACATGCTTCACCATTCTCAATAATGCTAATGGAGGCATCGTTAAAGATCTTCTCCATGCTTCTGCAGGTCAACTTTGCATGAACCTCTTCATCTTCCACCAACAAAATTCTCATATCTTTAGCCCCCTTTTTTTCATTTCATACAGATAAGATTATAAGACAAATTAAAAGTCAACTCATAATCACAATCCCAATTTCTTTGGACTTGAGAATAAATCTGCTAATAATTGTATGCAATTATTTTGGAGCAGTCAAGAAAAAACCACAATAAGGTTAAAACATTTAATACCTTCTCTGGTCAGTGAATAAAATTTATATAAGATTTATCGTACTTTTTTTATAATTTCTTTTAATAATACCAAATAAAAAAATATTAATAAAGTCTTAAAAATCATCTAAGGAGTGCATAGGTACTTTTACTAAATACCGTTAGAAAAGTGAAGCGATTTTCTTCTTATTCTTTTTCAAAGGTAATTTGATTATGACATTCAGAGCAATCTAATCCGTACTCTCCATCATGAGGGTCCTCATGGCATTTGTTGCATAAAAATTCTGTCCCTGTATATTTAACAATTATACCTTTTTTTGAAGGGGAGCTTGTGGATGCAACTTCATGACAATCCCTGCAGGCAAGATCCAGGTGTTTCCCTTTCGGACCTTTATCCATGTTTACATGTTCATAGGTTATGGTCTTAAAACTCTCCTCATTATGACATTTATCACAGGCAGTATCAAGCTGCCCCAGATGAACATCATAGTGACAATCTTTGCATCTGTTTTTATCAATAAGTAAATAACTTTCTTTAAAATGGCACGCAGTACATCTCAACAATGTATGTTTTCCGTTAAGGGGCCATCCTGTCGAATTGTGATCAAATGTCTCAATATCAAGATGTATTAGATTATATGATTTACCATGATGTTCTGAATGACAATTAGCACAGTCCCTGGATGCTTTGGAATGTAATCCGGAATTTGACTCAATCTTCGTTTTTATCTCATTATGGCATACCAGGCATTTATCAAAATCCAGTTTTTGGCCCTTTGTATGACAAGCGTTACACTCTCCCGATTTTTCCATTTCTTTATGTGCCTCGGAAAGAACCCCGTGGGAAAACAATTTAGACCATTTAATCTTAAATCCCAAATAAAAAACACAAACTATCAAAATAATAAAAAAAATTATCTTTTTCATTAGAAGATCCACCTGTATCCCCAATAAACTGTAACAAGAATATGCAGAAATGCCATAATAAAAAGAATATAACTACATACTTTGTGTATAAATTCCCATTTATTAAGAACAGACAAAAACAGATCCAAAACAGAAATATAACGTATTTCACGCAACCTCTTGATGAGTTCTTCTCCCCTTTTATGCAGTTCATCATATTCTTTATACTGAATATCATCATATTTTTCGTTTATTAGATCAAGAAGAGGTTCGGTTTCCTTTTTTATAAACCTCCATTGTTTAAAGGTTTCAATAAGACCCGAAGTGCAGGGAAAGCCGGGTGGTCTTAAATCCATAATTCTCCTGACAATCGGGGAAAAAGCGCTGT
>JBLIRS010000017.1:0-19702 GCA_049472415.1 bacterium
GGGCGGATTTCCTTTTTCATCCTGGATATACACGGTAAAAGCGACCATGTGTCCGAATATATTATTTGCAGTGACATCCATGAAACATTCTCCTGAAAAAAGTACGGGCATTCTTGCCATAATCCGGTTAGTCATACCACTTTTACTGCTTTCCCATACAAAACCTGTCGGGGCTGAGGCAAGCCCGCTTTCAGCTCTAAGAAAATTGATGCCTTCTCCGCCTAGATAGACGGCTTTAGGTCCCGCAATATCACTGTCGATAGCGAGGCTGTGCATCGCAAAAAGCGTGATATCATCCGGTGGTTCATACTGGGGAAGTCCCTGATTGGCTTCCTGCCATGCATCTATCGGCAGTTCGCTGACGGGATCCAGGGTTCGGACATAGACGTTACCGACAGCGTGAGGTATAAGGGCTCCCATATAATATGTGACAGTATAAAGTTTATTGTTCACCTTATCTATCAGGAGATCCTTTATATTTGTACCCGGGGCACGGATCGTATCAAAGGTAAAGGTGTCGCCTTCTTTAAAGTCAAATGTTCCGTCATATATATGAAAAGCAATTTCCTGGTTATCCGATTCATAAGGGATGCCTACGGTTGCATCCGATTGTGGGCCTGATTGACTACCGACCACGCTGAAAATCCCGGAATCGGATACAGCGCTTGTACAGGTCACGGTCCATGTCTCTGATAACACATTTGGTTTCACGGTCACCTTGCTCATAGAACCATTTCCTATATTCCCTGCATTCGGGAATGGTTCCGTGGCAGAAAGACCTTTGCTCATTCCTCCTGAATAAGATGTCCACGAAACGGCTCCGTCGCTAGTTCCCCATACTCCCGCATCTTCAGTACCAACATAAAACACGTGGGGAGGGTCAGGATGCATTTCAATGGTCATGATCCTGTCACCTGAAAAAGATGTTGCCTTTTGCCAGAGGATTCCACCGTCCGTGCTTTTGAATACACCTGCATCCGTACCGGCGAATAAAGCCGCTGATGAACCATTGGTGCCCGGCACCTTGACAATATCATGGACGACTTTACCGGCCCCGAGCCCGCTTGCTATTATATAAAACTCAAACATGTCTCCTGAGTCAAAAGGAGTATATCCTCTGCGAATCGTAAAGGCCACTTCATCATTATCCGATACATAAGGTACGTCATTCTTGGCCCTGGCGTATTGAAGGCCGGAGACTTCTCCACTAACAACCCATTTCCCATCCGCTATGCTGCTTAAAGAGAAAAAATCCCCTTTCTTGAAAAAATTTTTCTCACCTGAATAAATAGTAAAACTAATAAGGCTGGATTTAAACGGAATATCGGTTCTGGCATTGCCGTATTTTCCTCCATTGGGATCAGAGAAATCAGCTTTAATAAACCAACTGTCCGCCAATGTTTGGAATGTAAAGCAATCCCCATGAGTAAAATTGGCATTGGGTATTATATAGAATTCCACTTCACTATTATCGGAGATATATGGCTTCGAAAGGTCCGTATATTTATCTTGAAGACCGGAATAAGTTCCTCTTACCTCAAATCCGGCTTGTGTCCAGCCGAATGTTAGATTCGGATCACGATAGGTCACATACCATGTTTCATTCCTGGTAGAGGCCGACGTATCAGTCACATACAATGTGCCATGATTACTGGGGTCATTAATCCCTGTCGTTGAATAGTTAGGATCAAACCCACCCATATATGTGATAGTCCATGATTCCGTACCTGCCAACAAAGAGATTTCAAGATCATCCAGGGATCCATCTGCATTACTCCCTGACGCAGAGGTATTGGGATAAAAAGGGCCATTCTGGTCTATATATACACTTGTTTTCAAATAAGTGGCTGTCCATTTTTCAGTCTTCGATGTATAGGAGAGTTCGGGTGTGGTAATATATCCCTTGCCATTATTATTTGGATTATCATAAGTACTGCCTCCGGAATAGAACAGTATGCCATGATTGGGATCCACCTTTCCTCCCCAACTGAAATTCTCTCCATCCGGAGAATACAGGGCCCCATATCCATTGGTCCCTATCCATACATAGGGACTGCCTGAATCATCACATAAAACTGATAAAACTGCCTTATCCATGCTGAAAATACCATCCCATTCCTCGGAATTATTGCTGTTCCAGTTCAGGCCGCCGTTGATACTACGGTATATATTACCTTTTCCCAAATAACCTGTTGCGGCATATATGACATTGTGATTATCAGGATCTACAGAGATATCATTGATATAGGGATCAATCCAGTTCTGTCCCGATATGGTGGACGACCGGCTGATATTCTCCCAGGAAAAACCGCTGTCCGTGGATTTATAAATGCCGCCGCCATCGGTTCCTGCATAAATGATATGGTAGTCCGGGGATGGGGTAACGGCGATGGTTGTCACATGAGTAGTTCTTCCTCCATTTGTGGCTTCAGCCGTCAGGGAAAGAAAACCTTCATGGGGTTCCGGGGCTGAACTTTCGAGTATGCATGTAGCAACACCATCGGTTGTCTCTGAGCTCCCCGGAACTGTAGAACCACCTGTATTGTATGTCTTAAATGCGATTGCAGTATCATCCGGAACGGGATTACCGGATATATCGCCTGCCCGGATACTTATCAAATCATCTATCCCGTCTAACCAGAGACCAGACACATTAATATATTGGGCTGAAATACCAAACTCCTCTCCCACGGGAGGACCGGCGCTGATGGCAATCGAGCTTGTTGTTGTGGTTACTTCGCTATTATAATAATAATAGGCCTTGATACTTACCGGACCGGCCTTGGTGCCGCTTCTGAGAAGTGTCGTTACCTGACCGTTTTCTGTCATGGCTGAAGGCGGCCCGATAATCTCTCCTCCGTTTGGACCGCTTTGAATCGTAAAATCAATCCTATACCCATCCGGAACCGGGTCACTATGGGAATCTGTCACATCAAAGGTTATCCTTGAGGTAGATATCCCGCCCGTGCCTTTAATACTGATGGACATTGGATTGGGAAATCCACTCGCAATCCGGATATCGGCCGGTGAAGGAAGGATTTTTGCCGACGCCGATCCTGTTATATCCATGCTGCCCGCATCCCATGTTGCAGTTATAACAATGGTCCCGTCCTTATCGGAAGCAATAAATGTAGCCCTCACTTCTCCACCGGAGGAAAAACCGTAGGCCTTTCCGTTAACGGGGTCGATGAAAATGCTGTTGGGATCAAAATGTCCCAGTGTTCCATCGTTGAGAGTAAAAACAACTGTTTGGCCATCCGCCGGCGGACCACCGGAGGCATCTGTCAGTGTAGCCACAACGGTAGCTTCTTCTTCTCCTGTACCTAAAAGGGAATTAGGTGTTATGGCAAGACTCACGCTTCCCGGTGTATAAGTAATCTGGATCTCTTCGATTATTCCGCCACTAGATGCCTGGATCGTAGCGGTTCCCACATTAGGATCGCTTATTAAACGGGCCGTTGCTTCCCCACCCGCTGTATAGCTTGTAACTGTGTTTGTTCCTGTGATTTGAAAAATGCCTCCTCCGGATACAATGGTAAAATTGACCGGTGTATCATCGGGTGCTTTTCCACCACCAATAATAGTGACTGCGGCAGTTATGGTTGCCTTGCTTGATCCGTCTGCCGGAAGGCTCTCAGGTTCAGCGCTGAGTGTAATACCGGCAACCTGTGCACCTGTTAATTTGATTATTGTACTTGCTGTTATTTCGTTTGTAGTCTCAACAGTCACTATATCATTGCCTGAGCCAGGAACGTAACCGGGGGTTGTATAGGTTATCGATGCCTCCCCTAAACTTGTTGTTTCAAGAAGTGCGCTCAGGTCTCCATCAATGGTGTTAAAGGTAAGGATGGTTCCGTCTGTGACAGGATTCCCGTGTGCATCAAATACTATTACTGAGATAATACTTTCACTTAAGCCGTCTGCGACAAGATCTGCAGGCGTCGCTTTTATATTTATCGTGAAAGGCGGACCGGGTATAAATTTAACAGTCGTATTGCCGTTAAATCCACCTGCCTCACCGGTAATTGTAGCTGAACCTGTTTTTGTGGAACTGATCAAACGAATTCGTGCAATACCGCCGCTTGTTAAAGCAGTCACCATGTTTTGAATACCCACTGTATTAGGATCAATATCACCCGCAGTGGTTGTAAAGGTAACGATTGTGCCGTCCGGTATATTAACCCCTATGGTATCTTTTACCTCCGCAGTGATTGTAACTGATGTGAAACCATCTGCCACAATATTTTGAGACCCTGCGCTTACTGTAATAGACCCAACCGGATAGGTCGGCGCATTTGGATCTCCGGTACTTGCGCTCAGATTTATTACTACATTCCCGGTTTGTTCATTTGGAGCCTCAACAGTGATAGTATCGGTCCCTCCGGGAGGTGAATAATCAGGGGAGGTATAGGTGACTGTTGCGACTCCTTTGCTTGTTATGCCCAAAAGGCTGCTCAATTCTCCGTAATTAGCGCTAAAAGTAAGTATGGTGTTGTCTGCGATAGGATTGTTGTCTTTATCATAGACCGTCACAACAATATTACTCGTGCTTTCACCATCTGGTACCAGCAAGTCAGGAAAAGCCTCTACTATTATGGTTGATGATGGTCCGGGAATGAATTCAATGGTATCATTCGTGTTGAAGCCATTACACGCTGCGATAATTGTCACTGTACCAACATTGGTTGAGCTTCTAAGGGTGGTTTGAGCAATTCCGTCAGTTGTGAAGGTATTCACCGTGCTCTGGACTCCTCCGGTCAGAGGATCAATATCACCTCCTGTGGTGGAAAAAGTAACGATTGTGTTGTCAGGCATAGCTAAACCTGCGGTATCGATTACATGCGCGGAGAGGTAAACATAGTCCAAGCCGTCGGCCACAATGCCTTCCGCTCCTTTGCTTAGCGTAATAGAGCCAATGACACCTGTTCCGGTGATTGGTGGCGTCACTGGTATTGAATTGGGATCCACAACAGTATTAGGATCTCCTACAATATCTATGGACAAAGCCCCCCAGACACCTGTACCTGCAAACTGTGCTGTAACGACCCCGCTTCCCGGTGCCAGAGTAAAGAGATAAATCAAAGCATTCCCTGATCCGGAAGTATTGACATAATTATTGGGGGTGAACATTCCAAGATTAGCGGGAGTAATTGAGAAATCAATCCGGAAACCGGCATCCACAGGATTCCCCTCGCTGTCAGTCACTGTTGCGGTTACCGGAATGACTTCTCCTATGCCGATATTGGGGTCCTGGACGGTAACAGTTATTCCGTAAGGCTGGCCTTCTGTGACCGTTCCTGTCCCGGTGCCCGTCCCTTCCGGACCTACATCCACCTTTGTACAACCTGTCAATGAAGCACAGAGTAAGAAACAAGGAATGATAAGTATTATTATCAAATAATATAATTCTTTTATTTTTGTATTACTTGAGAAAAAATGTTTTCTTTTTTTCATCTTCATGTTCTTTCCCCCACACATTCAATTACAGTTTTCATTCCTCCCTGAAGAGCCTGATTAATAAAACCTTAAAGGAGAAATGATAGTTTTAAAATTATTTAAACTTTGGATTACAAAAAAATAATTCCAATTTTATAAATGCTATATAGACCAAACCTTCTTTTCATTTATCGACTTTTTTTTTAAAAAACTTTATGAAAGAAAGTGCCTAAAGTGTTTGCAAACATTTATCCGGGATCTTGCAGTTGAAATCGTCATGAGACATAAAAGAATCTTTACAGGCAAGACGCGAAAACGATTTTGCCTGAAATAATATTGAAATATTTCAATGTCAAAATCGTTCTGAGCAACGACTCATGGGGAGATGATTTCAAATCTCAATAGATTTCAAATACAAGATATGGGTTAAAAATAAATAACAAGAAAATTTATCAAAAAAACTGATATGAAGGAGCTTCACTAAAGCAATTTTATGGAAAATTATCTCACTAAGGAAGAATATGACTTACTCCCCAAGCTCCGCCTTTTGCATTGTATTATCCTGAATTATTCTGGGCGTAATAAAGATGAGCAGTTCATCAAAGCCATCGGTTCTGTCATCGGCCTTAAAGAGGTAACGCAATATAGGTATATCCCCGAAAAAAGGGACTTTTCTTTCATTGCTTTGTTCATTATGTTGGGCGAGCCCCCCTATTACGGCAGTATCGCCATTTGCCACAATCAGACTTGTAGTTGCGTTACGAGTGATAATGGATGGCGCACCGGCAACGGTTCTGCTCCAGTCAGGCTCGCTTTTATCAGCCTGAATTTTCATGGTAATGTTATTATCCGGAGTTATCTGGGGGGTTACAGTCAGATTGATGACCGCATCGACAAATGATGTTGAGGGATTTCCCTCTGCATCGGTTGTCTGGTAAGGGATTTTATGACCACTTTTTATGGTTGCCTGTTCATTGTCGAGTGTTGCAATCCTGGGATTCGATATAATTCTGCCCTTACCGCTCGTTTCCATAGCCTTGAGTTGTAAATCCAAAGAAGTTGTGCCATTTACATGTCCCAGATTGATACCGATTGCTCCGAATGCAGATGACGCTATGGGAAGGTTAACGGCATATTGATCGGACCGGCCGGTGGGTCCAAGCGATCCAACACCCGTTTGGCCCCCGGTCGCGCCTTTAATTTCAACTGTATTGGCAAACCGATAATTTGTTTGTTTGGAATAGGTACCTCCCCACTGGACACCCAAATCCTTGGCAAAATTCTTATTTGTCTCAACGATTCTCGCCTCGATCATTACCTGAGGTGTAGGACGATCCAGGGTGTTTATTACTTCAACAATTTCATCTATTGATTCCGAAAGGTCTTTTATAATAAGAGTATTCGTTCTTTCATCGACCATGATCGAAGGGGACTCTGCAAGGTCTCCACTTTTGCTGAGCATGGGTTGAACCTTCTGAAGAAGAACTTCAGCTTTGGCATAATTAATAGTGATTATCCTGGTTTCCAAAGGCAAGACCTTGGCTGCCTCCTCTCTTGCCTTGCGGGCGGCTTGAATTTCCTTCAATTCCGCATCCTTTTCAGAGGCAAAGGTCTGCGGGAGACCGACCCGGATTATATTACCTTCCATCTTCATACTCAATTTATTCGTCTTGAGTATAACATCCAGGGCATGGTCCCATGGGACCGGCTTGATTAAAGTAATATCTACTTTGCCTTTGACCTCGGGGTCAATAACCAGATTGCGTCCGCTTACATCTGCAATTATACGCAACACAGATCTTATATCCGCATTTTGAAAATCGAGGGATATGGGTTTGCCTGTATATTTCTTTTCACTGAGCAGGATTGACATTTCATCCTTCTTGTCTATCGGGCTTTTCGTTTTAGATGTTTCTTTAGCTATTGGTTTAGGTTGAGCCTCTGCTTTAATCTCTTTTTCGATTTTGTTGGATATAGTCCTTATGATTTTCCTTTCAGGTATTGTAAATTTCGGCACATCCGGTTGTTTTGACATAACGACTTCGAGTTCCTTATCTTCAGGACCTTTCTCTTCAGAAATTACGGTTTTAGATGATTCGTCGTTGGTAATAGGCTGTGAGACGGTGGTATATTCTTTTATATTGATCCTTAATTGGTTTTTTTCTCTGTTGATTTCATATGGAAAGGCCTCGGCCATTTTTATCGTTAAACGTGTTTGAACCTCTCCTTCTGACAGGATCTGTTCCGGAATAACCACTTTTACCGGTCCTTCCGAGAACTCCATGGGCATTAAATTCCTATGGAGATATACATCAGGGATATCCAATACCAGAGCAGGAGGATCCTGCTGGGCAAAGGAGGTATAGTTTATCATTTTGTTCGAATAAACGATAATAGTAGTTTTTTGGCCCTCTGATTCCTTACCTATATCCGTTATCATTACCCTTTCAGAAGTAGGAGCAGAAGCGTCTTGCGGAGGCACATATGTTGGTGCACAGGCAAAGACACAGACAAGGATAAGGATTAATATACATAGGAGCTTAAGGCTACTATGTGATATATGTTTTGCCATTTATTTTACCTCCTCGATAGTTTCTTTTTTTGAATTTTCTTAATTATTGTTCCTGTTCCTTATGTTGAATCTTGATGACCGAAATATTTTCAATGTTGTTTCCCATATAGTCCGTTACAAATTCTTGTATCACTAGCTCTTGATTAGTGATAGCTTTGACTACGCCACCATTTTTTCCGACAAGGGTGCCAACTTTAAGCAAGTAGGATTTCCCTTCAGGTGTCTCAACAACCCCTTTTCTACCGAGATCTCCCCATATGATACCAACAAGTTTTAGCTCTGCAAGATCATATCTTTGAACACCAAAGAGCTGCTTGTTAGGTTCTATCTTTTTTTTCTCCTCCAGCAGCTTTGAGTAAAAAGGGTCCCTTTTACCTAAGGGATCATAATGGTAATCATCCTGAATCAACTCACTTTTTGTTTTATCCAGCTCTTCCATTTCAGCCTCATTACCTTCCTGAATGGCCTCATCCTCAGTCTCCTGGGTCTCATTTACTTTCGGTTCTTCAATTCCGGTATCTTCCTGTTCTATCATGATTTCCGACTCGAATTCCTGCGCTAAGCATCTGGTAAAGGATATGAATATAAATACCAGGCAAAAAAGCAGGATTATTTTCATATAAGCCTTATAGTATTCATACATATTTTTTCGCATTTGAGTCAACATCATTTATTATTTTCCTTTTGTGCGGATTTTGCTGTAAATCTGAATGTTGTTGCAAGACAACTTGTCTCCAAAATAATGACACCTTTCTCCAAATGAGGATTCCTCATGGCGATATTGCTAATATTAACTATTCTCGGAAGATGGGCTATCATATCGAAAAATTGTGCCACCGTATGATAACTCCCTTTTATACGAATATCTATAGGCACTTCATTATAAAAGTCTTTTGGTATTTCAGGCTTGGGTTGAAAAAGTACAAACTCAAGGCCTACCATACTTCCCAGGTCTGAAATCTTTGTCAATAAATTAGGAATCTCTTTCTCTGTCGGCAATTGTGCCTGAGCCTCAGAAAGCCTGTTCTCAATCTTTGTAAGCTCTTCTTCAATATCCTTTATCCCTTTTGTGATTTCCAGGTTTTCTCTCAGGGTCTTCTTAAGTTTTTTTATCTCTGGCTCGATTGCAGCAAGCTTCCCGCTCCTGGGCTTATAAATGTAATAATAACCAAACACACAAAAGGTGACAATGACCAGAAAAAGGACTAGGGCCTTCTTGGATAAAGGGGTAGTAGCCAGTAGTTTGTTTAGCTCTTTAAGGTCCATTTATGTGTTTTTCTCCTCAGTTGCTTTTTCGGCTTTTTCAGAAACAGGAGGGATAAATTGCACCTGACATGAAATGTTGAATCTCTGATATTTTTTTGATTGTATAATTGATTGTTGAATATTCCTAAGTTCTATATTGGTAAAATAGTGAGAATGAGCCAATTCTCTCATGAATTCAGATACAGCATTATAAGAGGGTGACAATCCCCCCAGAGTCAGAGAAGTCCCAATATTATTGAGGTTATCAAGCCAGACCTGTTCAGGGATTGTAGCGCTTATATCATCAAGGATATGTACAGGTCCCGCCTGTTTCTCCCTCAGGGAATGGATGATGTTTATCTTATTTTCCAGGACAGCCTTATGCTGTTTTAATTGCTCAACCTTTTTGAGATCCAGCTTTGAATCCTCAATCTGTTTTTTTACATGCAGCAATTCACCCCTGGCTCTATTCAGCTTTCCGTTCATATTAACCATAACTATCGACCAGGTTAGAAACAAAATAAGGAGCACGGCCCCCGAAATTACCCCGTCTCTCCATAGAGCTAGTAATGGTTTTGGTTTTCTTGGAAGGAGATTGATTCTGATCATCTGTCTCCAACCCTCCTTAGTGCCAGGCCAATCCCAACGGCCATCATGGGTGATACGGAGCTAATATATTCCCGGTCAAATTTTTTAAGATTTATAAATATATTTTTAAAAGGGTCCATTTGCTGAACAGGTAACCCCATTCTTTCATTTAAAAAATCAGAAAAATTCTCCAGCAAGGAACCTCCGCCGCTTAAAAAAATACCGGAAACAACCCCATCTTCGGCTGTGGCTCTGAAATAATCAAAAGAGCGCTGAATCTCAGCCAGAAGCTCTTCGTAAAAATTATCACGATATGGGATTATCTCGTCCTTGGTTCTGCCTTCCACTTCAATCCCGTTCAATAAAGTCTCTGATTGTGAAAAATTCAAAAACATCTCCCTCTGCATTGTCCTGTGGAGCTGATTGATACCAATGGAAGCATCTCTGGTAAAAACGGAAGCTCCTTGTTTAAGAACGTTAATACACATCGTTTCTGCACCGATGTCAATCAAGGCCTCATATTTCTCAGGATCCGGTGTATAATTTATTTCATACTGATTTTCCAAAGCAAATGAGTCAATATCAACTACTACCGGAACTAATTCTGAAAGCTCTATTATATTTACTATATCGGTAATTCGATCTTTTTTAACTGCCACCAGAAGTACATCCATATTATCATTGAGAGGATCATCGCTGGGCATGATCTGAAAATCAAGTGTAACATCATTGATATCAAAGGGTATAAACTGTTCCGCTTCCCATTGTATTGATTCTTCCAACTCTTCGGGTAACATCTTCGGTAATTTTATCCTTTTCACAATAACCGATCTTCCTGAAATGGAGACAGCCACATTTTTGGTCTCTATCTTGTTATCAGCAAAAGTCTTCTTAATAGTTTCCGCGACAATTTCAGGTTTTGTAAACTCGTCTTCTTTGATCGTTTCAGGAGGGAGCTTTCTATAGGCCAAATTTATCAATTCATACATCTTCCCTTGCTTTTTTTTAATCTTTTTCAATTGAACCACCTTAACTGCGCTTGCCCCAATATCCAAACCGACTAAATCTTTTTTTTCAAATAGTTTCAATACAGTCCACCTGCCTTCCATTTTATGGTAGTCAAAAAACAAACCAAAGAATTATATTGAAAAATATATCAATTATACTCGTCTGTCAAGTACTCCTAAAAGACCACGGAAATCTCATTTTTGAGTCTATTTCTATGGATGATCATAACTTACCACGAAGTTAATGTTTAAGGTAAACCACTGTGAAGCCTCACTTCCATCCTGATCGCAAACAATAACCTCCATCCTGCTGGGTCCCGGTTCGAGGTCATTGGGAATTTTCCATAAAAGCAGACCGGTTTTGGGATCTATTGTGGCGCCTGGGGGATTATTGGACGAAAGTGAAAAGGTCAGCGTATCATTGTCTACGTCCTCCGCTATAACCCGATAGACAAAGGTCCCTTCCTCTGCGAATGTGCTGGGCGGATTTGATACTATATTCGGAGGAGAATTGTTGACCGGCATTACCGACGATATCATAGGGGTGCCGTGACCATAGCCATCAAAAGGCGTTACCCTTACCTGAATCCTGTCACCTTTTATAAAGTTTGAGTGATCGAGATGTTCTGATTCCTCACCATAAATCTCAGATCCATTCTTAAGCCATTGAAAACCAAAACAAACCAACTCCTGATCCGGATCTTCCGCCTCTGCCTCGGCCTTTAAATCCGTATTTGAATATACTATCTGAGGTTGAATTAAAACCGAGTGCAAAGCAGGAGGAGAATTTTTGATCTCTACTGAGGAGCTTGACACCGGCTTTCCCTCGACTCCCATCATAACAGGGATAACCGATACACTGATTACATCTCCTTTCTTAAAATATATATGGCTCAACCTCTTTTCTTTTTCAGATTCAATCTGTTGATCATTTTTATACCATTGATATCTGAAACCTACTTTATCCTGATTGCTTCCCTCGATTGTCACATCAGCCAGAAGGTCATCTATACTATAAGGTTTCATGGGCTTGATATAAACATGCTTGATCTTGGGTGCGCTCGTTAATGTCTGCTTATTTTCAGAGGATAATTTTTGGGGATTGTCTCCGCCTTTTAAAAATAACAAAACACATCCCACGAGAACAATCAGGGATATTATTATCCATTTAAGCTGGATCTTCAGTCTGATCCCCTTGGACAGGTCCCATAATGTTTTTTTGCTGAACGATTGACCCGTATTCTGACCTTTGGATGTATTCGTGTTTTTTGTTCTGCCATATACCTTTTTAATACCATTAGAAATATCCTTATCTATATCCCTGTTCATTTTTATTTTCCTTTTTATTTTCCTTAATATTTATTGTAATCTTTCCAATAAAGTTTGTTCACATTACCTGAAACAAAGCTCGGAGTTGATGGCAGGGCCTTTAACCGGCTTCGCTTGCAGGTTCCATGCCCGGATACCCCTACTAAAACGGCGCTGGGATTTCCCACAATGTCTATACCCGTTACCTTACCCTCCCCGGCATCGAGGGTTGTGATCCACTTTTTATGGCTGAAACCACATTCCCCGAAATCCCCCAATTTCAAAACTACGAGATAGGTCCTGCCGGGGTCGCATCCTGAAATTTCCGGCGGCACATAAACCAGAAAAAGTGTCTCATATTGAGAGTTGCTTTCATTCTTTATAATTATCGGAGATGAATTGAGCCTGGCCCTGTAAGGGAAAAAATCACCTGTTTCCGGATCCATAATGATATCGGTAAAAAGTGTAACATCTGAATCTTTAAGAATATGTTGATAGTCAAAATGGAGAAGATGAAGCTTTGAAATAAAAGCCGATCCAGGCCTGTTGATGTCCGGATCATCATATGTCCCGGAACCGACAACAAGCATATTGCATGTTGATCTGCCCGAACCGACTCGAAGGACCGGAGGAGAATAGAAAAACGGCTGATCAGCGCCGGCATTATAAATAACGTCTAATGACCACTTGTCCGGATCACCGACCGTGCTCATATGCCAAACTTTTCCTGCGGTATCCACTGCGTAGGCATCGGTTGTCACACCCTCCGTATCAACGGTAACGGCATCAGCCACAAGTGCATAATCTACGAAACTAATAGCAGATCCGGCATCCTTGGCGCATCTTAGATCTCCCATATGGGAGCCTGCGCCGAAGTGTATGGCCATAAAGGTCAACCCTTCCGTATCCCTGCTGGCCGGATCATCATACCCGGAACCTACAAACGCCATATATTCCATAGCATCCTTACCTCCGGTTTCGTTTTTTATCAAACCAAGGGACGCTGTTGACCATGATTCTCCCACAAAGGGATCATAGGAAGTTCTATGGCCCGAATCTGAAGTATGCCATAGCACGGAAAATGGTTTTGATGCATCATATCCCAGATCACCGGACGAAGGATGTGTAACATCCAGGGCAAAATAATTGTATCCGCCTGCTCCCTCTCCACAAATCAATACCGTTTTCCATTCACCGTTAATAAAGGCATCGAATGCCTTGGGAGAAGCAGCCAAACCAAATATATGCTCGGAAGGATCTGATGGCTGACCCTGATTTTGGTAAATTTCGACAAGCTTTGAAAGAAGATCAGGGGGAACATATGCAAAAAGTTCATTACCTTTGCACATGTTGAAACAATGCAGCATACAGTCATTTCCTCCCGAATAAACCACTGTATTGCGGTTTTTATATGTAACCTCGAAAACATCGTGCCCGGGCGCTGCCGATCGATGCTCAATCTCATATGGAGGACCCACCGAAACGGGTGTGCAATTGGTTATATCATAAAGCCTCCAGAAATTATCCTTTCCCGCGATAAATTCTATAACCGCCCTTGCCTCATTTACACTTGCGCCCAGTCCGAGCTTGAAAAGCACATAATCGTTCGGGCTTCCTGAGACAAAAAATGGCACAAGTGCCCCTGATGACAGGTCGGAAGTAAAGATATTTCTGTCATTATAGGCGATATGATTTGAATCAAGCTGCTCACCTGCATCCCATAATTCCTTATTCACAGACATATCGAAAGCTGACAAATGACCTTTCCAATCCGGGAACTGACATGTTGAAAGCAAACCTATATTTCCCACCATTCTGGAATTCGAGCCCGTGCCGGAAGTGGGAGCCGATGTGGCGTAATCTCCTGCAGAGGCCTCATAGATAATCCTTTTAAGAGAAGCTGTCAGTTCCTCCGCATTGCTTGCATAATAAGCATAGTGGCCGTCGGATTTAAAGGGACATCCGCCGGCCTTTGCAATCTTGTCCAAGGTTGCGCTTCCCGCGGTATCCGAGCCGAATCCCACCATATAAACCCTTATATTATAATTTCTAAAGAGATCATCCGCGTTAGCTATTGCCAGATCCGCCTCGGATGAAGGAGTCGGCTCTCCGTCGGTAATAAAAAGGACATAGTTTCTCCTGCAATCAAGTGGATCATTGATATCCACCTCCGCCAGAAAATATTCCTTGAAGTCGTTATAGTATTCTTTAACAACTGTTTTGTTGCTGAGAGTCGACCCTGTAGGGGTATAGCCGGTTGCTATCAATCCTCCGTCATTCTGAGGGGCCATCCACTGAAGTATATCATTTACCTTTATATCCTGATCAGTCTGATAGCTTGAAAAGGAGAAGGGGACAAGAAGCACCCCGCCCCGGTATACAGCATCCGAGGTTAATGTCCCGACCGGATAATTATACCCCCATTTGGGGACACCCCAGGAAGCAACGCTGCTATAATAAAAGTCGATATCGTCTCTCCCGCTGTAGTATATAAATACATCATTAGGATCTACTTTAAGATCGCATCCCCCGTTTTGGTCCTCTGTGCCATCAGCTTTAAACTGCTGTCCGTAGTATTTCTTAAAATAATAATATTGGGTGCTTGCTGCGGGCATCTCTTCATATTCGTAGTAGCTTCCCTGATACCTCCATGTGTATGATATCCCGTCATAAGGGTCGCTAAATACACAGTTATAACCGCATGAATCACAATAGCCGTGGTCCACGTCTTTACTTTTCCAGTTCCCCTCAGCTTCCCCTTTCCCCTTCCCAAGATTCCTCCGGTACTTGCTGTTATAGGAAGATATGAGGGTATAGATGATCCCGTTATACTCAAAGGAATTGACCGGTTCATAGCATGGCTCTCCGCTGCTTGCCTTTTGGTTCTTCTCACCTTTGATCATATACCGGCTTCTGTTTAAATCCTGCCATGAGAAATATTTGATTTTTTTAACTTTAGATCCAGTAGATGCCTTATAGTAAGTAAAGTATCCCTTAGACGGGGTGGTATAATTATAATGGGTCTGCAGGAAGGTCATAAGTCCGAAGTTGGCTATGGATTTTGTTTTGTTCAGCACATCACTGATGACACTTTTTGCGATAGCGAGCCGGCTTTCTTCATGGGAGCCGAATTTCCGGCCTTCCGAATCTCCTTTGTCCAGTAATCCTCCGTTTACATCCCTTTGCATACTTCCTGAAGTATCGAATATGATCATAATATTAGGCCGAACGGTCAGGTCCTTTACTATGCTCAGTGGAAACATCTTTGCCCATGAGGTAGAAAAGAGAATCACAATGCCGACAATACAGAGGAAGATACTATATTTCTTTACTCTCTGCATTGACTTGCTATTCTCCTTTTTTATATCTGGCCTTTTTATAATTTTACTATTTAGGGAAATATATAACCCAGGATCATCCTGTGTACTTAATCATTGCTTTATCAGGCAAATATACTTATGATGATTAATCTTATTAGTTGTGACTTATGTCCAGTCAATATTAGCCTCGACAACATTGATGTTGTCAGTGGTGATATCTTTTCCACCATAGGAGTGCACGGGATTGGGTTCCCATTGAACGGCAGTCTCTATATATTTCGGCTCACCTTCATTCGCCTTGCATTCAGAAATGACCACAAGGATATCATCCGTATCCGTGCTGCATTGTTCATCAACGGTATGATTCGCATCCCAGAAAACAGGGTCATCCAGATTATTTTTAACACGAATGGTATACCACATTCCCTGAAATGGGACATCGGACATCCCGGAAAGAATAACCTCAGGGTTAGCTGCTTTAGCGGTCTCGATCAAATCGTTCCAATCATCAATGGATGTGGACCGAAGGATATTGATCCCTTGTTCGAGTCCGGCTTCAGCAGTATAGAATTTCTGCTTGATTTTTTTATAGTTCTGAGAAATCATTAAATCGGTCGAAGCCAGATAGATTCCGGCCAGCCCCATCCCGGTAAGCATAACCATGATAATGAGGGCGGTAAGGAGTGCCATCCCTTCTTCTCCTTTTATGCCGATACCTTGCTTTTCTGTAAATGGTTTCATAGGGCCCTCCTTTATCGATTACGTATCTGAATAACCGTGTTCAATGTCCTGCGCCTGTAATGATCCCCGAAATCTGGATTAGTATATTCAGGATCCGCCTTTGAGGTCCTTGCCATTATATTGATCCTGATATCATCATTACCTATATCCTGAATATCCAGGGATTCGATGTTTTCAACAAGTTTTTCCATTGGACTGCCATTGCATTTTCTTTTCAGCACAGGACAGCCTTTTGTATGTTCTAAACATGAAGGATCATTATCATCATTAAATATCGCATACGTGACTACATTCATAAGGCCGACTTCTGTGTATATTCTGTGAGTAAGTTGCAGAGGATCGTTAACCGTTGGCGTGGTCGCATCCGTATCGATAAAAAGTTGAGAACCGCCGATGCTGACTATCTTTGCGAATTCAAGATTTTCAGGCTGAATAGTCCCGTAGCCTATATAAATGATGTCACCCACGGAAAATTTTCTTGCTGTTTCCGTACCAGTCAGCAAAACGGTAATTACCGTACTACCTGCAGGCGCGCCCACAGCAAGGGTGGTGGGAGTAGTTTCTCCATAAATAAAACTTATCATGTCATCCACAGGATTTGTAGTACCGTCGATTATTACCAGATTATCGTCCATGACAACAGCATAGGGCAAGCTTGGTACGAGTCCATTAGTCCACGCGGCAGTCTGTGTCATGATATCAGAGGTGTCGGAGCCTGTCTTATATCCTGCCATTCTTATCTCTGTGACCATTTTATTTATTGACACCCTGATACCCTGATTCATCTCATTCACACGGGTCTGAATAATGTGTGATTTGTGATGACTGTTACTGTACGCGTATATCCCACTCATTACGACAAGAGATATCACGAGGGCAATGATGAGCTCGACAAGCGTAAACCCTTGCGACATATATTTTCTCTGATCTAAAAATTGTCTTTTTTTCATAAAATCATCACTCATTTCGGATATAGGTGGATAATGCGACATAATGCCATCTTTTTACCTGCCATCCTACGATAACAGTTACAGTCTTCAATCCTATTGCCGGTGTAGAATCCGCCACATTCCATACCCTGATCAATCCCGAATCAGGAGAATCGTTTAGATGATCAGGATCTGTAAAGAGAATGGGATTAGCTTTGATGTCGGTCCCGACATCCGTATCAATGCCGTCGGTGTCTGCGAGTTCGGGATCGGCAAAATCAAGCCTTTTCAATTCCTCAAGCTTGTCTTCTGCAAGATTGACAGCCCTTGTCATATAGTTGGCAGACTGGTTGCCAAAGATGGAAGCATGGTGAAGTCCGGCAATTCCCAATAAACCTACAGCCAGAAATACGAGGGCCGCCATTACCTCGAGTATGGTAAATCCTGTATTATTTTTATTGATCATTATTTGTACCATGAGGTTTCCTCTACCAGTTGTCATGGATTTTCATAAATCCGGTATTTTCCTGGATTTCTATTCTTTTCTTTTGACCAACTGTATTTTCAAAAAATAAATCCCTGGCAATACAGGTCCCGTCGGATAAAAAATACACAGAATAAATCCCTGAAGAGTATGCGGAACTAGCTATATAAGCAAGATCGACACTCTTGTTGATCTGTTTTTCATACATATCTTCATCTGAAGTCCAGGTTTTGGTGCTGGAATTATAGAAATAACCTCTGTATTTATCTGTCGTTGGGTAAGGATATAAAAAAAACCTTATACGATAAATAGTATTAAGACTGATACTCTTAATCCTTGCCCGCTGAATATCATTTTGAATGGCTGAAACCTGTGAACTGAGTCTCAATTTTGGCATAAAACCGATTACTGAAGGAGCAGCAAGAGCGGCCACTATTCCTATGATACAAACTACGACTGCTAACTCGATGAGAGTCATTCCCTCATTCCAGATTTTTCTACGCATATATACCTCCATGGGGTTATTTACTTCTTTATCGGCAAAACATACAAAAACTATGGGTAAGAAAAATGAGGGGGCAGAGGGAAAGAAGGGAACTTTTCAAAATCTTGGTGGAACCTTGAGAAAAAATGCAAATTGCAAAATGCAAATTTTAAAATGAAAAATAATGTATTCCTTAAATTTTCATTTTTCATTTTTAAATTTTCAATTTGCATTACCTATTCTGAATTTAAATTGTGCAATCCCTCCATGAAGTCACGGCAGTCCTGCTTTCAGGAAGATTGACCTTCAGGGCGACAAGGTTTTTATCGGTGGTGGTTATAAACAGTTCATCCTTATATAATACCGGCCTTGAGCCCGGACCGGTGCCCACATATATTCCAGCTATATTATGCTTTTTGCCTTGCATATCCACTATCATATCCTCTTCATCGCATACGCCGTCTTTATTAAGATCAAATACAGGTGTGACAGGAGGCAAACCTGTTTCGTATTCCAGGGCGTAAAGCCAAGTCTCTCCTTTTCCCGAGCATATATTCCTATCCGGGATAAAGGTTGAAAAAAATACCTTGCCTGCCACAATCAATGGTTGCTCTATGATCCGTTCGCTTACAGTTAAAACGGGTGAAGCTTCAAGCAGCAAGGCCCACGATTTTCTAAGATCATTTTCTCCTTCAATGGCTTTTACTTGTTGTATTTCACCAGTTTCGGTATTCATATATTCCATTTTCCTGATATGTAATGTAGCTAGGTCATCCAGGGAATAAGCAGGCAGAGTGCCTTTTGTTTCCTTCAATCCCAGAAAATATTGCTGTATTCCACACATTTTGTCTGATTGCGCTTCATATCTTCCTGTCCCAAAATATATCCATATGCTCCCGTCATCGACAGCATAAGCATAGGCCGCCTTGGCCCTTACCGGATTTATATGTGATGTGTGGCCAAAATAAAAAAGTTTTGATATCTTCGGATGCTCACCTTTTCCGATATCAACTACGCGATACATCGTTCCGTAGAGGTTCCCGACATAAATACGATCACCTCTATAATCAGCATCAAGATCGGCAATCAATGGAGAAGAAAGTGCATCATCTTTTAGATCTGATGAAGATATCTTTATTCTATTTATATCATTTGATCCGTTATTCCATAGTGGGGCCTTATCATGCGCCACTATACCGTAAAGATACGCCTCTTTACCGTTTTGTTCTGCCATATCGTATCCTGATCCGAAAAACGCTCCCCATTCGGCACCCGTTCCGTTTTTTATCCTTTCAATGCTTGGTTCTGACCATGAAAGACCTAGCTCGGATTCCGTAAATTCCCATAGATATCCGTTTCCTTTTGTCTCCCCAAAAGGCTTGCCATGCGTTATATCCAAAGCAAAATAAGATTCCCCTCCTTCCCTTAAACCGCATATGAGTATGGTCATCCATGATGTTCCCGTATAAATATCCCCGGCCTTAGGGGAACCATTTATATAGTATTGATGGCAATAATCATTACTACACTGATCAAATAAAGGATCATTGGCCCTATTCAATTTTGAATGAGAGCTTTTTGGGAAAAA
>JBLIRS010000170.1:0-7360 GCA_049472415.1 bacterium
TGTAAGGGCGCATCACGTTGGTCACCCGGCAGAGCGTGGCGTATTGCCAGAGCTCGTCCATGCTGACGCGCTTGGCACGCCAGGCCTCCTGCAGCGCCTCGAGTGCGACATCGAGGCCGATCTTGTTACGGAACTTGAAACAATCTGCGAGCGTCTTTTCAGGGCTGTAGATACGCACACTCACTCCGTCGAGTTTATGGGTCTTCACGCCTTCTGTAAATGCCATGCCGGTGAACCGATAGATCTTGATCGGTGGATGATCCAGACGGGGTTCCTCTGCGCCGCGTGGAAGCGCTATATGCACCTCGTGGGGTATTTGTGTGGTGAGATCATGAAATGAAAGTGCCGAAATCAGGCAGATGACCCCCATAGGGACTCGGGTCGCAACGGTCACCAAGTCAGGATTGCCCAGTGGCGAGCTGTCCGCAAGGCGATATACCCCACGACTCACTATCTCCAGCACCCCGGAGTCCCGCATGGCATAGAGCGTACCGGGGTGGATTCCCGCACGGAGGGCCTGTGCCGTGCGGAGTATCCCATCATGCTTCTTGAAGGCAGTGACTGCCCTGTCGAATCTGGATATTTGTTTTTTCTTGTCTCGGGATTTCATGATAAAAATACCTACAGTTATTAATTTATGTAGGTAATTTTATCAATTATAGCTGGTGTGTCAAGAGTATCTTAAAGGAATTCCTCCACTTTCCCTTTTTAAAACGTAATCATTAAACAATATCAACGAATTATAGGTCTCGTGTTAGGGACTTTATGACAAAGGGATCTCAGGTATCCAGTCAGATTGTTGATGGAATAAAGTGAGGCCACTTTGTCTATATAATTAACGGGTTATTTTTGAGGAACATATTTCCCAAGCTGGAATTTACCTATTAAATCATAATCTTCATACCCTGTACTCGTCTTAATCTTTCCTCTGACCCTGAACTGTCCGAAGATTCCCGACTCACTTGCGTTAATTTCCAGATTATGAAAATTCCATAAAAAGTCACTGATAAGATTGGAATAGTCACTTTTTAATTCTGTCCCTGTGAAATAGAAATAATGGACATTGAACCATCCGTTGGATTCATCAAGCCAGCCTGTAAGATCCATTTTTTCGCCTTCACCTTCCCAATTGGGATATGCATCTATATCCCATCCAACAATTTCAATTGTACCAGAGATTTTGCCTCCGTCCGATTTTTGTGATTTTATATTAATTGCCAGCTCGCCCTCCTCTGCGATAACGATTTGGCCATTTGGATCAGTCACAACACCGTCTATATCGGTTTTAAAAGCCTCCCATTTCCCGCTCCAATTTCCTTTAATACTGGGGAGTTCATCTTCAGGATAGTAGCCTGATTCATATTCAGGCTCAGTATAAGTATTTGTCGAATTTGAACCTCCGGAATACGGCAGATATCCGTAAGGACTATATCCACCATAAAAGGCTGGGAAGCCAAAACCACCGATGGGAAGCCCATATGACATAGCTCCTCTTATTGGTAAACCGCCGATAGCAGTGCCAAAACCCATGGCTGTGCCATAACTGGGAATACCGAAACTCACGCCGCCGAAAAGAGCCGCACCGAAACCCGTTCCGTAACTAGGCATATTGTATCCGCTGCTGTAATTGGGCATACTAAAACCTGTTACTCCGTAAGCAGAAGTGCCATAACTATTTAAACCGAAATTGGTGTTACCGAAAGCAGATGCACTATAACTGGGCATACTGAACCCGCCAGTGTAACTTGGCATGCTGAAACTGCCGCCGTAATTGGGCATACTGAAACCGCCAGTGTAACTTGGCATGCTGAAACTGCCGCCGTAGCTGGGCATACTGAACCCACCAGTATAACTTGGCATGCTGAAACTGCCGCCGTAACTGGGCATACTGAACCCACCAGTGTAACTTGGCATGTTGAAACTGCCGCCGTAACTGGGCATACTGAACCCACCAATATAACTTGGCATTCTGAAACTGCCGCCGTAGCTGGGCATACTGAATCCACCACCGTAACTGGGCATACCGAAACTTGTGGCTCCGAAATTATACCCTGAGAAGGTTCCGGAACCAAAACCTGTAGAACCAACTGAAGGAGAGGATAATCCATTAACACTTCCTGGCGTAAGACCGACCTGGGCATATGTAAAAGAGCTTAAAATTAAGGTGGTAAAACAGATTAAAAATAGAAGGTATGAGATATTCAAAAAAGATTTATTTTTAATAATACCCATCTTGTTTCTCCTTAGATATAAAATAAAAAAACAAACCTAAAAAAATTATCATATGATTTTAACAAACTATCAAGGATCTGTAAAAATAGCCCGTTTATCATTGAGATCTATTGACAAAATTTTTATAAAGATTTTTTATAAAATATGCCTCCCCTCATAATAGATTTTTTTTACACATTGGGAAATTGCGTCGTATTTTCTTAATTGACGATTAATTCTTACTGACAAAGAAACGAATATGAATTAAAATTTTTCCATCTCGATTTATAGTATAAGAAATCCCTTGTTATAAATAAGAATTACTGATGAAAATCTATTCAAATTGTAAATATATTTGCTTAATATAATATAGACGGGAAAATTCAGTTTTTTTTACTTTTTAAAATTAAAAAAATTTTTAAGGTTTTTTACTGGCCTGTCAGTTAAAGGTGGTTTCCTCTATAAGGTTAAAGGTAATGGGAACCCCGATAAGTATGTATTTCCCCTGCATGCCTGAAGGGAACGGAGGATAGGGTTCTCCTGCCTTGATGCTTTCAATTGCGGCATTATTTAGTATTTGGTGCCTGGATTTTTTTGTTACTTTAATATTTCCAAGGGTGCCATCTCTATACAATAAGAAGTCCACATTCACAGTGCCTTTTATTCCGAGTCTTTGAGCGGCAGGTGGATATTTCCTGTGCTTTTTGATATGACTCAAAATCTGGGCCTTATAGAAATCGGATTGGTCAAGATCCGAAGAAGCCCGAGTCAAAAACATCGGCAATTGGGGTATGGATATGTCATTTATATTTTCAATGATACTTCCAGCCGTTGTAACTTCGCAAGGCGCAGAATCGCGTATTTCCGGTGTTTTTTTGTGGGAGATTGAATAATCTTGCATTTCTGTTCCGGGAATATTTTTTTGCCTTTGAATGATTTCCGGCATTAAATGGATCTTTGATTTCAGGGTGGGTAGTTGATGTGTATCATTCAGGTGTCCTGGAGGCCGTGGAATGTTCCTGCCCGGTCTTCCGGGTTCGAGATACTTAAGATCCACCTCTATCCTGCGTTCAGCTTTTGGGGGGTGTATTATTTGTCCCAGAAAGACCAGAAGGATAAGATGAAAAACTATTGAAAACAGAAAAAAGACTTCAAGCGCCTTGTTTTTTGTATGCGAGTAATATCTCATCCGGTTTCCTCAAAGATCTCTTTCCGTTGCTATGAATAGTTTCTGAGCACCACTGCTTTTTGCGGTATCCATTACCTTTACCACTGCATCCAGAACGACATCTTTATCTGCCCTGATGGTCAAAGGTTTCCCCGGATCATTCCCGATCAGGGATTTTAAAGTTTTATAGAGTTCGGCTTCATTAACCTTTTCGTTTTTTATAAAGACACTACCTTCACGTGTTATATGGATAGTTATCTCTTCCTGTGTCTGAAGCCCTGTGGACCTCGCATTCGGCAGGTTTACGTTAATCCCTTCCTGGGTTATAAAATTTGTGGTTAAAAGGAAAAATATCAACAGTTGAAAGACAATATCGATCATGGGGGTCATATTCAGAAGGGCATCCGGTTTTCTTTTGTATTTGATTTCAATCATAGAATTCCACCTTAATCATTATAGGGCTTAAGGATATGTTTTAACTGATGCATTTTCCTGTAAGGTCTCTAAAAGCTGAACCGAGGAATCCTGCATGTCGTGGGCAAAGCCTTCCACTTTACCTACAAAATAATTATAGGCAATCACGGTTGGAATAGCTACACCCAGTCCCAGGGCCGTAGTTAAAAGGGCTTCCCATATGCCCCCTGCAAGGACACTCGCATTCACCTTTCCTCCCAGATTCTGGATTGCCATAAAGGCCCTGATCATACCTGTTACAGTGCCGAAAAGACCAAGCAA
Organism: bacterium; assembly: GCA_049472415.1. Taxonomy (GTDB): domain Bacteria; phylum SZUA-182; class SZUA-182; order DTGQ01; family JAFGSM01; genus JBLIRM01. The sequence goes on from JBLIRS010000170.1 coordinate 4,115, forward strand.
GGGAGCTATATTTGCAATTGTTGCCAGGGTGGGCAGATACCGGTCGAGCTGCCTCAACTCCAGTTGACCGGCGTGGGCCAGCGCCTTTTCCAGTTCTTCCCTGTTCACTGACATGCCGTTATCCTGAGATTTTTCTATACCTTTCGCTAGTATATTCCCGATGGGAGTTTTTGCGGACCTGCATTGATGTATTGCTTTCTCATGTTCATTCTGTTTGATCATCTTCTGAATTCCTTCTATAAATTCAGGTTCTTTAAGACGGGCCTTATGAAACCGATAGAACCTTTCGCATATAAGAGCAACGGATAGAAGGGAGCAGAAGATGATAGGTATAACCACCGGACCTCCCCTTGCTAAAAAAGAAACAATACCCTGCACGTATTATATCCTCCTTCTTGATAATAGATTTTTAATTACATTTTAGTGAATTCTTCTATTGTGTCCGCTTCCCCATCATAATCCAGGTCCCTCTTTCTTAAAGTCAGGTTTTCATTTTCATCATACGATTCCCATATATCAACCTTACCGTCACGATTTGTGTCCTCTTCCAAAAGCTTGAGGTCGGAGGCCTTATGGAAAATCCATAAATCAACCTTTCCGTCTCCGTCTTGATCCTTTTCCCCTTTTATGGCTTCCCCATTTGGATCATAATACCATGTAAGCTCCATCCTTCCGTCATTATCTTCATCGTGTAAGCTTCTAATCACCTTCCCTTTATCAGAGAAGAATACTTCTTCATCAAATCGTCCATTGGAGTCCGTATCGGATTTTTTGCTTTCGAGTATCCCTGATCGATAATTCATCATTATATCCGATTTTCCATCTTTTGTGAGGTCCAGGTCCTTTTGGGTTATATTCCCTTCCGCTCCGTAGATCTCCCATATGTCGGGTTTGCCGTCCAGGCTTGTATCCTGGGATATACGAAAGAGATCCCCGTTTTTATACTCCGTCCATAGGTCAATCTTTCCGTCACTATTTTTATCCATCCTGCAGATAGTAACAATTCCATTTTCGAAATCGCACCATGCCTCTATCTCTCCGTCTTTATCTTCATCGAAGGCGGTTTTTTTGATGGTTCCGTTGTCATAATAGATCTCCTTATCTATCTTGCCGTCGCCATTTTCATCCTTTTCGGTGTGAGTCATTATTCCATTTTGATAAAAATCCCAAAGATTTATCCGTGTGGCGCCATTTTCTTTCCTTTTGCGCAATAGGATCTCACCGTCCATGTATTCTTCTATCAGGTCTGCCCTGCCATCGAAATCCGAGTCCTGATGATGTTCCTTGATCCGTTCATTTTGATCATAGAAAAAACGGTTATCTGCCAGGCCATCTCCGTTTTCGTCTTTATTTATCTCTGAAAGCCGGCCATTGGAGTATATGACAGTCATGTCATTAATGCCGTCAAAGTTTGTATCCTTTTCCTCCCTTTCCGGTCTTTGCTCCTCATCGAAAGTGATTAGCACATCCGGTTTTAAATCATGATTCTCATCTAATTGTGTTTTTATTGCTCTGCCCTTATCTCCGATGTCAGTCCAAAGGTCTATTCTGCCATCATGATCTCTGTCCTTTTCTTGTTTTATATGGACGCCTCTATTGAAATAGTCCCAGGTGTCTTTTAAGCCATCGGAATTTGTATCCCGTATGACAAGTGTTACATATTCTCCTTCATATTGATGCCATGTGTCTACTATGCCATCAAAATCGGAATCAGTTTCCGATCTTTCAAGTACGCCTTCGGGAGAATAATAACCCCACAAATCTGGTTTTCCGTCCTTATTCTTATCCTCTGCCAGTTGTCTATTGTTATTTTTTTGATGAGAGTAAGCGGAATTGAAAACACAAAGGACAAAAAAGGGGATTATTATGGATATTATTGATATATAAAAGCCTTTTTCGTTTTTCGGATATATACTCATTTATCTCTCTCTATTTAAATAGTTTATATCCAAGTATACCGTTTTAATATTTTTATGGAAAGTCTGAATGTTTTCTGAATTTTTTTTACAGAGGTGTAAAAGGAATATGTATGTCCCTGGTAAAATCCATTCCTAACGAAATACTTAAATTTTCATTGAGCCTTTGGTGAATTATATGAACAATTAGGATCTTCCCTTTATTCTTCAGGACCCTGGTTATCTCAAGCAGGGCCTTTTTTTTATTCTGAAAAGAAGGGAAAACCGCAAAGCATATGACATAATCACAATAATCATCAGGAAGGGGAATGTTTTCCGCATCCGCCTGGATATAAAGGGCCGGCACCTTTGTCTTCTTTCTTTTTGTATTTTGAAGTATATCGTGTGAGTGATCCAGGGCGATGATCCTTCCGTCTCTTCGCACCTTTCTCTTTAGTAATGGCACCAGGTTTCCTGTCCTGGTACCTATATTAAGAACGTAAGATCCCCTTTTGATCCTGAATTTAGAGACAAAGGCGCACATACGCTCCATTCCTTCTGCGGTATACCAGGTCTGTTCTAAAATTTCAGCCTGTTTATTGTGCTTCTCTTGTTTTTTCAATTTTATTCTCTCTCCGATTGAACTGGAGAATAAATTCTCCTTTATCATTCTTTAAATTTTTAGATAAGTCTTAGCATTTTCAGGTTTCTCGTGCTACGCTCAGGAAGGGATTCTATCAACATATTCGTCTAAAAAAGACTAAATCTTCAGTTCCGTTTTTAATATCTAATGGAATTTAGTGATATAGTAATGATCTGGAATTTGTCATATTGAATATTCATAACTATAATTAAGAACAAAAAGTTATATTTGAAATCAGGAAAATCTCGTACCTTCGGGTTCATAACCTTCAAAAGGACTTTTTAAATCCGGAAGAGAAAAGGGATTCAAATGAAGAAATTGATAGTGATTATTGTCCTTATTTGCGTGGTTGCCGGCGGGGTAATATTTTACTGGAGGAAGCAACAGGCAGAGAAAGATACGGAAGCCCCCAAATTTACCTCGGCAAAGGTTGAGCGTGGTGACATATCCATGATTGTGGCATCAACCGGACGAATCGTCTCGAATCTGGATGTAGAGATAAAGTGTAAGGCCAGCGGCGAGGTTATCAGGCTTCCTTATGATGTCAGTGACAGTGTAAAAAAAGGGGACCTTCTGGTGGAGCTCGATCCTGAAACCGGGCTCAAAGGTGCGATTGATCATCCGCTCGCCGTGGTTCTCAAGGATTTTGGAAGATGCGAACCCGCCCATCAGCGCCTCACGGACCTTTGCAGGATCCGCGCCTGCTTT
>JBLIRS010000171.1:0-7285 GCA_049472415.1 bacterium
GACCTGTAAGAGGATTGATCGGTGAGAGGGCTGGCGACCATAGGGGCCAAAGAACGTTGTAAGGGGGCATTAGCGCCCAGTACTGTGCCTTTGGTGCTGAGTTGATAAACAACCCTGCAGAGAGCATAATGGTAAATACCATGATAATAAGCAATAAAAGTAAAAACTTCCTTTCCTTAAACATAGATTCTCCTCCCGATCTTTTCTGAATAGTTGATTAAATAATCTTATTCTTAAATAAAAACTTTAAATAAAAAGTATATTTTTAAATTAAAACAAGTTATTATATATCAGGGGATACCTCCTGCAAAAAAGATGGGGGTGCCCCAGATATCAACAAAAGTCAATAATGAAGATGGATTTACATTCAGCATGGAGCCATAAACAGTCAGATAATATAGGTTGGCTAATTCGAAAATATACTGGGTCTCTTTGAGATCGGGTAATGGAGAAAAAGTAAAATCAGGGGCCAGGGTAATCGGTATCGGGGCCCCGGCAGGATCGAGGAAACTGGGAGGGGGCCAGGGATTCAGACCGTAAAGCACATCAAAAAAGAGCACTCCTGTCGGGCCGTTATAAAAGAGCCAGGGCATGGTAATACTCATAGGCCAGGAATAGGAATTAGGGTTCCATCCCAGGATGGGCTGTACCGGAAGAATAGTGTTGCTAGTTAACTGGGTTAGAATGGGAGTCGGTATACCGGTGACCGGGTCCGGTGGTGACAGGGTTGGCGACCAGAGTGGCCAGAGGATATTGTAAGGTGGTATGGCTTGCCAATTTTGGGTATGAATTGTCGGAGCAACAACCAGCCCCATTATAATGGTTAGAGTTGCTACTAATATCCAATATTTCTTTTTAGACATAATTAACTCCCTTACTTAGATTATTGGTGTTGGTAAAGCAGCCAGGGGTGTAAATCCCCATATATCGGCTGTGGTCAGTAAGCTTGAAATGGGAACACCGTATCTATAAGAGAAAATAGCATTGCCAAGGGGAACAAACCAGCCGAATTCTGATAAGCTCGTTGGTAACAGAAGCGACCATCCTAGTGGCAAGGAGATTGTAATCGGGGCGCCTGTAAGAGGATCCAGCATATACTCCGGTGGCCATGGATTCATACCATAATAGACATCCCAGTATGTTAATCCGCCACCAAAGGCAAGCGGAGTATTATAAAGCAACCATGGAAATGCTTCTACGCCAGGCTGGCAAGGATCCCACGCCAGACTCGGTTGTACCGGGAGTATTGTGTTTCTGGTTAAAGAAGTTACTAAGGGTGCGGCTAAACCTGTAATCGGATCGACAGGTGATAAGGCCGGTGACCAGAGAGGCCAGAGAACGTTATAGGGTGGAAGGGGTATCCAGTATTGTGCCTGTATCGTGACAATGAAACCCGCTATTGTCACAAATGTAAAGGCAAAGATTAATATGTTGAATATAATGAACGATTTTTTCATTCTATACATAATTCACCTCATTCGCTATATTAACGCCCTTTATTATCGTTTATTAAAAAAAATGTTAAAAATTTATCTAATAATCCATAATAGGCTCCTGATAAAAATATAATTTCCTGAATTTACCATCCAAGCGGGGTCAAAACCCCGGGAGTTCCGTATACATCATAAAAGGTCAGGAGAGACAACGGATCCACCCCAAGGTTGTTTCCGTATCCGATCATATAGTACAGATTGCTTAGTTCAAAGAGATAAAGGGCCAGTGAAAGAGGTGGAATGGCAAGCGCAGACCAGTTTAACGGCAATGGGATAGGGGCCGGCGCTCCTGTTATCGGATCCAGTAATTCAGAAGGCGGAAAGGGATTTAGTCCAAAAAAGACATCATAATATACTACCCCTCCGGGCGAATTATACAGAAGCCAGGGATTAATATAGCCCATGGGCAGCTCAAATCCATTGGGATTGAACAGGTAAACCGGTTGAACCGGCAGTATGGTGCTGCTCGTGACTTCACTCAACAGGGGGGTGGGAAGACCGGTAACCGGATCAGGTGGTGAATAGACCTGAGACCAGAGAGGCCAAAGCAGATTATAGGGGGGCATTATTGCCCAATTCTGAGCCTGGATAGGCGATGTAATTAATAATCCCCAGACCGTCAAGATTATTAAAATAAAGAACAGGCTTCTTTTTCGCATCATTTTCCTCCTTGTCCTATCATTCATTTGTCAGGAAAAATCAAATATAATCTTTTGCTTCTCTCTAAAATCAAAACTCAAGACAAAACAGACTTAATATATTCCTACAGTCAGGTCAGGCAGCCCCCAAAATTGTTGCGGAGTAAGCAGATTAGCAAGTGGCACTCCGTATGTATTGGCATAAGCAAGGTTTCCCAGTATAAAATGATAGGCGTTTATCTCTTCGAACTCGATCGGTCTTAAAAGCCAATAGGACAGGGGCAGGGGAATCGGGACAGGTCCGCCTGTCAAGGGATCCAGCATATATTCCGGGGGGAATGGTCTCATCCCGTAGTATTGATCCCAGATCATCAGGCCGCCTCCAAAGGCGAGGGGCGCATTATATGCCAGCCATGGCAAAGGCCCGTTATTCGCCTCCGGTGAAGCAGGGTCCCATATCATTGCGGGTTGAACCGGAAGAATTGTCATGCTTGTCAGTGCATTGACCAGAGGTGTAGGCACGCCTGTAATCGGGCTCGGAGGAGACAGGGCCGGAGACCACAAAGGCCATAATACATTATAGGGCGGTAAGGCGGTCCAGTAGTCTGCCTGTGAATAAGTGAAGAATATAAAAACCATCAGAATGGTCAAAATCATTAATAAAAAAATATACCATCTTTTTTTATGCATAATGTTTTCTCCCTTCTCAATCTTACAGTCCTCAGTGTTACAGGGGTATTTTATTCTCAAACCGATATCCTCCCAGCATATAAAAACCTACAAAATAATGGGTGTGAGAGGGACACCGGTGCGTGTTACCGGCCCCCAGATGTCAAAGGGCTGTAAGAGATTTAAAAATTCCGGCCCGCTGAGCCCGAAGGTAAGGGCGTAAAAGATATTGGCCATGGGGACATAGTACTCCCATTCACCTGATGCGTATGGTGACAATAGGGTCGGTGCCAACGGCAAAGGAATGGGAGCCGGAGCACCGGTAAAAGGATCGAGCATATAACTGGGAGGCCAGGGATTTATTCCATAAGCTTCATGATAATATAAAAGTCCAGATCCAAAGAGCGGTGGTGTATTGTATAAAAGAAAAGGTACAGGCTGACATGGGTCCCAGACCAGTCCGGGCTGGACCGGAAGAACGGTATTTCTGGTAAGTGAGCTGACTAAAGGCGTTGTGAGGCCTGTTACGGGATCAATAGGTGATAAGCCGGGGGACCAGAGGGGCCATAACACATTGTAAGGCGGCATAATAGCCCAATACTGGGCTTGGATACCAACTGTAAAAAAAAGGGATATGGCCGTAATGAAGGTCACTAATAATATTAATTTTTTACAATTCTTTAACATATTGATCTATCCCTCCGTTTATTTTTTTGTTTTCCTTTAGTTTGGAACACCTATTCCTATTCTCTTAATCATCCTATATATCCACCTCCTTGTGAAAAAGGTTTAAAATAAAATGCTACGTTTTTTTGGATAAGCGCAAAAAGGAATAAGCTGGAGATTCAGTAAGAGATTTGCTCAGTATAAAAATTGGAACAAATGGATATTGGTACGTCATCTTTGTTGAGTCGTATGAGGTAAGATTTGTGCGATTTCAAATTAGAAACAGCATCAAGAAAATCGACTCATGAGGAAATGTAATAAGACATAGCACTTTTCTGATTCCTGATAGGATATAAAAAGTCAATGTCGCAATGTTTGGGAATAGAATTCTTTCGTTAATGATTCATGCTTGGCAACTGCTATAACAATTCACCTCCCTGATCAATCTTTTGCATTTAAATATCTGATAGGAAAATAATGAATCAATTAAGTAAACATAAAGTTCAATAAAAACAATTAATAATGCCTAATTATCTATTTGTTAGGCCATAACAGAAATTTATGTTTTTGATTAAGATATTGAAATCGGGCTATTAAATGTTATTTGCTATTTATATGAATAAGTCCTTTAAGAATTAATCTAAAAAATAATATTGAATATATACTTAAAAAATTTTCTAATCTTGTAAATATTATTATAATAAAAACATGAATTGTTGTCAAGCTTTTAAATATAAAAATATTTTGATCCTATAGTATTATCATGCTCTTGCCGGATGGGTTATTTAATGCAGATTGACCATATCTTTGGTTATGGATTATACTGATGTATAAATAACATCTTTGACATTATCGTCTTTTTTAATGTATATATTTGTTTTTGTTGTTTTCAGATAAAAATAATAAGATTTAAAATTAAATAAAATAATAATAGAATAAATAAATCATATACTTAATAAATAAAAAATAAAATGTCCAAATCTCTTGTCAATTTGAACAAAGTAAAACCCGGCGTTGAAGTGTTCTTAGAAGACCATTTGGAAATGGTCAAAGGAAAAAAAATCGGATTAGTAACAAATCCTACCGGTGTAGACAGCAATCTGGAAAGTATCATAAGCCTTTTTTGTAAAAATCCGGGCATTAATCTTGTCTCTTTATACGGACCTGAGCATGGGATACGGGGAAACGCACAGGCGGGGGAGTATGTTCCCTTCTATGTGGATGAAAAATATAAAATCCCTGTATTCAGTCTCTATGGACAGTCAAAAAAATCCCCATCTGGTATGCTGGAAGATATCGATAAATATATGCGTTCCTTTGATACAAAAAAAGAGGGTAAAATTCCGGAGATATCCATGATAGAAAGTATAGACGTGTTGATATTTGATATTCAGGATGTGGGAACAAGAATATATACATATATAGCGACTATGGCCTTCTGCATGCAGGCATGCGCTGAGAATGCTATTGATTTTATTGTATTGGACAGGCCAAATCCCATAAATGGCAATGACTTAGAGGGCCCGCTGGTTGATTATCCGGAATACAGCTCTTTTGTCGGTCTTTATCCAATCCCTGTGAGGCACGGAATGACTATCGGGGAGCTTGCATTGCTTTTTAACGATAGGTTTTTGGAGAAAAGGGCCAATCTGAAAGTTATTTCGATGAAGGGATGGAAGAGAAGGATGTGGTATGACGAGACATCCCTTCCCTGGATTATTCCATCACCCAATATGCCGACTCTTGATACGGCTTCTGTTTACCCCGGCCAGGTGTATTTAGAGGGAACAAACCTTTCGGAAGGAAGAGGAACCACAAGACCTTTCGAGATGTTCGGGGCCCCCTGGATCGATGGATATGATCTGGCAAAAAGATTAAACGCCCTTAAGATTCCCGGAATTATATTCAGAGAAGCCTGGTTTACACCTGCCTTTTCAAAATATAAAGGAGAGCTTTGCGGAGGGGCACAGATACACGTCACTGACAGAGGTCAATACAGGCCGTTTGAAACGATGCTTAATATAATCGGAACAATAATGAACATCTATCATCAATTTTTTATATTCCACACCGGGTATTTTGATAAAATAATGGGGACCTCAAGAGTAAGAGAAGCCCTTGAGAAGGGCGTTGATATCAAAGAAATAGTAAAAGGCTGCCAGGAGGAGTTGGATAATTTTTCTGATCTGAGGAGTCCCTATTTGCTTTATTGAAGCATTAAATGAATGGGGCTTTATAATAAATCCTTGAACATCTCCTGTGGTAGTGTTAAACTTCAGAATTGCAGATATGGACTGAAAAGATATTATTTATAATTATAATCTAAGCATTGAGAGCAAAAATGGATATGTTATTTTTTAAAAAAGGATTTTCAGAGAAGGATTTTTTAAATTTTAGGAAATGTTTTTTGAATCGGGCGGTTCGTTTTTCAGCCATTTTTCTATATTTTTTTCTTTTTTCGTTTTTTGTGCTTTTAATTTCGTTATCAGGTGAAGCCGTTGGGCAGTCAACCGGTTCAAAAAAGGTTGAAGCCCCGCCAGGCTCCACCATATATCTTGCACAGGCACAATTTATCGAAAAAGTGGGAAGGGATGGAAAGATGCATCCTGAGCCGGGCCCGGCAAGAATGGTTATTCTTAAACGTACGAAATCGGGATGGACTGAAGAGGTAGTGGAAGACCCGGATAGTAATGTGTTTCATAAGGCTGCATGGTTTGTCCCTTCATCGGGTGAGCCCGGTATTTTAACCATAGGAGCAACCGGGGCCTTTTTAAAGATATGGCGAAAAAAGGGCGGCAAATGGGACTCCGAGGTCCTCTGGCATCCCTCTTTTGGAGGGAAATTTGATCGATTAAGGGATTTTGAAGTAACGGACATAACCGGTGACGGTACAAAAGATATAGTAGTGGCAACCCATGATCAGGGGGTTATAGCTGTGGTATCTCAGGAAGATGGCAAGTGGCGGGCCGAGGAGCTCTGCCACAATAAGGATAACTTTGTTCATGAAATAGAAACAGGGGATGTGGATGGGGACAAAATCATCGAGATATTCGCCACGCCAAGTAAACCCAATAGACTGGATGGGTCGATCCAACCGGGAAGTATTGAGATGTGGAAATTTAAGAATGGAACCTGGGAAAGGCATGTAGTGGAATCATTCGAAACAAGACATGTAAAGGAGATCCTTTGTGTTCCCGTCAAAGGCGAAGAAAATCCCGTGCTGTTTGCCTCCCTTGAGGGTGAACATTTTGGCCGCTTAGATGAAGGAGATACCACCAGGATAAGGATGTACCGATTTGATAAAGAAAAGATCTCTCATACGGATATTGCAAATTTACCGGGCAAGCTCTGTCGATTTCTTACATTCGGTGATACTGATGGTGATGGAAAAAAGGAATTAATAGCATCCACAAGGGCCTCGGGGATATGGAAGCTTACGCCTCCTTTAATAGATATTTTTAAAAATGAATGGAAAAAGACCTTGATAGATAAAGATTCATCAGGTTTTGAACATGCCACATATCTATATGACTTCAACGGAGACGGTATAGATGAGATATACGTGGCGTCTGATGACCAGAAAGAAATCAGGTGCTATTGGTTTAATGGGAAGGATTATTCCGTTAATGTCTTAAATAAATTTAATAACGACGTTATCACATTCAACCTCACTGCAAATATGATAAATTGAAAAAGAATTATTTTCATAATAATACAAACCAAATTTCGGAAGGTTTAAGATCCAAAGAAGACATGGAGTCAGAAACAGTGAAAACGTGTGCGAATGGTACGAAAAAAACGACAACGACCTTCTGATCT
>JBLIRS010000172.1:0-7267 GCA_049472415.1 bacterium
GAATTCCCTAAATAGGCATGGGCCTCATTGGCAGGGTCACCAAGGTCAGAAAAGGTGCCGTATTTAGATATAATAACAGGCCTTGCAGGATACCCTATATCAAGCGACGCCCCAACGCTAAAATTCACCTTTTCAAGATCAAAAATCGCAGGGTGCGGTCTATAACAGAGATTTATCCGGGAATTTGTCTGTATCCAAATGGTATCAAAACGGAACCGTATGCCAAATTGCTCTATGACCGGATTAAAAGAAGAAAGGGTATGACTTATATCCGTATGGTCCCCAATAACCAGAAGCCCCCCTCCGGCGGACACAAACCCCTCTATTGCTTTTATTTCCTCAATTTTATAAGGCTTTGAAGACATAATAAGAACAAGAACACTAGACCGTGAAAGTGAATCAGAGTCTATATCCTCTATAAATTCACAATCAAAACCATAGGTCCTGAGCAGATTAACAAGCTTTGCATGTCCGAATTCCGCGCTTCCCTTGATGTCCCTGGTATAATCAATAAGAGGGCTTTCGGTGGTTCCATGCCCTATATCAAAAAGAACCCTTTTATTTTTCGGAGAACCTTTAATGAAGCTCAGCTTTAAAAACGAAGATACTCCTAACAAGATAACCAATAAAAAACAGAGGATAAAATCAAAAGATCCCAAATTCTTTTTATAAAAAAACGATTTTCTCACGGGCAAAATCAAGCCTAAAAGGATTCCCAGAAAAACCAATACAAGGCTCATATAAGAAGAAGGGATGAATCCGAAAAGTCCGGCAAAAGACAGCGGTGCTGTCAAACAGGATGAAAACACCAGGAATTCTTTTATCCTTGAAGGTCTATAGATAAATGATAGTGCAACAAAGATAAAAAAGGCATCATAAATCCTGAAAACAGGCGGTGGAATAAAGCCTCTTCTCAACAAAGCAAGTACACATACTATGGAGGCAAAAAACCATGACCACCAATCCCTGTTAAAATCAATAAACCCTCGCCATAGAAGAATAAATGATATAAAAATCAGAACTCCTGCAAAAATATTAACCTGTTCAGGCAGAAAGGTCCTTTCAAAAAACAATAAAGGCACACCTGTTGATATTAAAAGACCTGTTGATATTAATATCTTGGATATCCGTATACGATTTAGTTTCATAAACCCTTTAATAATTTCCCAATTAATAGGTAACAAAGTTAAAAAGAAATTGTGCTAAAGTGCCTAAAGTTAAGAAGAGAGTGCGCTAGAGTGCCTAAAGTTAAAAAGAAAATGGCTAAAGTGTCAATTGTCTAAAGTTTAAATACATTTTCATTTTTAAAAATACTTTTTTAGCTGAAAAACACGACCTAAAGCGTTTAAATTATCTTATCCAATTTATCTAATAATATCGCAATCCTGACAAGATCATAAAACGGTGGTTATGGCATACATTGATATTTTTTTAACAAATCTCTATCGAAGCAGGATCTCCAGAGTTAAACAAAGTTTAATTAATGCAGAGACGGATTTAAATTTATAACCTTTAATTTTAATATCATCAATGTCTGAATATATCTTTACTTTCCATTATAATTTTCTATCAAAAAAATTGATAGGTATCTAACACATTAACATATTATAACTTTTTTTTAAAATCCAATATGACAAAAAAAGAACCTCTTTTTGTCAATTAAATTTTATGTTCTGTAATTTCCTAAAAAACAAGGCCTCCCACTTTTTGCCTTTTTCTGATATAAGTCTAAAAGGAATATAAACTTTAAATTAGTTTATGTTTTTGACACTTTAGGCACTTTAGCGCACTTTCTTCTTAACTTTAGGCACTTGACACTTTAGGCACTTTAGCGCACTTTCTTTAGCAACTTGACATAACCCCGAAAAGATGTTATCAAAATAGTAATTTCAATAGCTTAATTTTTATGAAGGAGGGAAGGTTATGATCTGGGATGATGAATTCGAAACCTTGCCGCAGGAAGCAATGCAGGCTGTTCAATTGAAGCGTCTCCAGCAGGTTGTCCAGAGAGTCTATAATACTGTTCCTTTCTATAAAAGGGTTTTTAACCAGGCGGGGGTGAAGCCGAATGATATAAAATCCCTGAAGGATTTGTCAAAACTTCCCTTTACTATAAAAGATGATCTAAGGGAAAACTATCCGTTCGGCATGTTTTCCGTACCCATGAGCGAGGTAGTCAGGATCCACGCCTCATCCGGCACAACAGGAAAACCCACGGTGGTTGGTTATACAAAAAGGGATATAAACACCTGGGCTGAATTGATGGCAAGGACTCTTTCCTGCGGGGGTGTAACAAAGGGGGATATCGTACAAAATGCTTATGGTTATGGGCTTTTCACCGGAGGTCTCGGCGCACATTACGGAGCTGAGCGGATTGGGGCTTCGGTTATTCCCATGTCAGGCGGAAACACAAAAAAACAGATAATGATCATGCAGGATTTTGGCTCCACGGTTCTGACCTCTACTCCTTCTTACGCCCTATTTTTAGCTGAAACCGCAGAGGAGATGGGTATCGACTTCAAAGCCCTTAAGTTGAGAGTGGGAATATTCGGAGCAGAGCCATGGTCCGATAACATGAGAAAAGAGATCGAAGAAAAACTCAGCATAAGCGCCATCGATATATACGGATTGAGCGAGGTGATAGGTCCGGGTGTAGCCTCTGAGTGTGAAGAGGCAAAATCCGGCCTCCATGTCTTTGAAGACCATTTTATACCGGAGATCATAAACCCTCAAACTGGAGAGGTTCTACCATACGGGGAAAAAGGAGAATTGGTATTTACGTGCATCACCAAGGAGGCATTCCCTCTTATCCGTTATCGTACAAGGGACATAAGCGCCCTTCATCCTGAGCCCTGCCGGTGCGGCAGGACACTTGTTCGTATGGACAGGGTAAGCGGTCGCTCGGACGATATGCTTATTATCAGAGGAGTTAATGTGTTCCCATCCCAAATCGAAAGTGTAATAATGGATATAGAGGGTTTGGAACCCCACTACATGATCATTGTGGACAGGGAAGGCTCATTGGATACCCTTGAGGTCCAGATAGAGGTCAATGAAAAGCTCTTTTCCGACGAAATTAAGACCCTGGAGGCCATGGAGAAAAGGATTGAAAAGGATATTAAGGAAATGCTGGGCGTAACTGCCAGGGTAAAGCTTGTAGAGCCCAAGAGTATTGAAAGGAGCATGGGCAAAGCAAAAAGGGTTATTGACAAAAGGAAGATTTGAGAGAATCTTTTTTCGGAGCTATAATTCTCATTATATTGATTCTTTTTTCATATTAATTTATTAAAGAAAGGTGGAAAAATGAAAGTTCAGCAAATCTCCATCTTCTTGGAAAACAAATCAGGCAGATTATCCGAGGTCACCCGCATTCTGGGAAATAATGGCATAAACATCAGGGCGCTCTCTCTGGCAGATACAACAGATTTTGGCATTCTCAGGCTCATAGTAAATGACGCGGATAAGGCCAACAGGGTCCTCAAGGAATACGGTTTTACGGTGGGGAAAACCGATGTCATTGCCGTAGAGGTAAATGACAAACCCGGCGGGCTTGCCACAATACTTGAAATTCTCAACAGGGAAAATATCAATGTGGAATATATGTATGCATTTGTGGAGCGGAGCCGGGACAATGCCGTTATTATCTTCCGTTTTGATGATCAATTTATAGACAGGGCTATCACCCTTCTGAAGGATGCAGGTATCACTGTCCTGGAAGACGAGAAGGTTTACAGCCTCTAGCACTAATCAATCCAACATCTTAACCCACAGAAAAGGAGGAAAGGGGAGAAATGGTAAACAAAAAGACCGTTCTATTTATAGTTTTTTTGGTTATTGTTTGTTTCGGTATCAGCCGGGTCAGCCATGCTGCCAGGGAACCTTACAAAATCGGCGCTATCTTTTCCATTACAGGGCCAGCGTCATGGCTTGGGGAGCCAGAGCGGAATACTGCCAAAATGATCGCCGATAAAGTAAACGCTGAGGGGGGAATCAACGGACATCCTATCGAATTGATCATTTATGATACAGAAGGAGATGAGACAAAATCAGTTCTGAACGCAAAGAAACTCATAGAAAAAGACAATGTGCTCGCGATAATAGGGCCTTCCCGCAGCGGTTCCAGTCTTGCAATAATACCAACCATTGAAGAGGCGATGGTCCCCAATATCTCCTGTGCGGCTTCCGCCCAGATAGTTCAGCCTATTCAGGAAAGGAAATGGGTATTCAAAACCCCACAATCCGATATCCTGTGCGCTGAAGCCATGTTTGACTATATGCTGAAAAAGGGTATTACAAAGATCGCCATTATTACTGTGTCCGACGGTTTTGGCGATAGCGGAAAACAGGCACTTCTGGACGCTGCTGTAAAAAAGGAGATTCAGATCGTTGCCAAGGAAGGCTACGGCAATAAGGATACGGATATGACCGCGCAATTGACCAAGATTAAAGGGACGGACGCCCAAGCCATAGTCAACTGGTCTATCGGCCCCACCCAGGTCATCGTTACAAAGAATGTTCATCAACTGGGCATCAAGATACCCCTTTTTCAGAGCCATGGTTTTGGGAGCACCAAGAACATCGAACAGGCCGGCGAGGCAGCGGAAGGAGTACTCGCCCCTATCGGAAGGCTCCTGGTGGCGGACCTGTTACCGGATTATCATTATCAGAAAGCGCTTCTTATGAATTATAAAAAAGAATATGAATCCAAATTCGGAGGAGAGGTAAGCACCTTCGGCGGACATGCATATGACGCCATGTATATGTTGATAAACGCCCTGAAGGAAGTGGGTCCTGACAGGGCCAAGATCAGGGATTACATAGAGAATATGAGGGGTTTTCCCGGCACGGCGGGGTTGTTTAATTTTTCACCACTCGATCATAATGGCTTATCCTCAGAGGCATTTGAGGTGCTTACAGTCAAAAATGGTAAATTTGTGATTGCTGATTAGGATTTTTCTATCAATTGCCTCTCATTACTCAGATACTTCAGTATTGTTTTACCGGGCTGACCATCGGGAGCATCTTCGCGATGGTCGGCCTAGGTTTTAATATCATTTATAACGCCACAGATATCATCAACTTTGCCCAGGGGGAGTTTGTGATGATAGGGGGGATGATAATGATCTCCCTGACAAAAGGGCTTAGAATCCCAATGATCCCGGCATTTTTCTTTACCATTATAATTGTAGCGATAATAGGGATACTTCTGGAGAGACTGGCCATAAGTCCCCTCTCAAACCCCTCCATAATCACGTTAATTATTATCACTATAGGCGCGTCCATTGTGTTTAAAGGGCTGGCAATGCTTGTATGGGGAAAGGATACCTTTATTTTGCCTGCCTTTACAGGGGAAAAGCCTATCATTGTCGGAGGTGCCGTAATTATCCCTCAATCTTTGTGGGTCCTGGGCATAACACTCCTAGTGGTAATAGGCCTGGCAATATTCTTCGAAAAGACCCTTACGGGCAAAGCGATGAGGGCCTGTGCCACAAACTCGAAGGCCGCCAGCCTCATGGGGATCAGTGTTAAGCATATGGTGATGCTATCCTTTGCTCTCAGCGCTGCCATCGGTGCTGTAGCAGGGGTCATCATAACACCCATCTCATTAATGGAATATCAGCGCGGAACCATGCTGGCGATCAAGGGTTTTGCCGCAGCCATATTGGGAGGGCTGGGAAGCGGGGCCGGGGCCGTGATAGCAGGTTTCCTGATCGGCATTATGGAGTCCATGGGTGCGGGGTTTATTTCATCAGGATACAAGGACGCCATAGCGCTTGTCGTGCTTCTGTTGGTGCTGTTTTTTAAACCTACAGGCATTATGGGCCGCTCTGAACTGAGATAAAAGATCCAATGAACAAAAAAAATATATCCATATTTATATTTGTGCTGATCTCTCTGATCCTCTTTCCCATACTGGTCCGCAACAAATATTACATCAGTGTAATGGTTGTGGTGGGTTTCAATACCCTTATAGTTATAGGGCTTTGTATGCTGATGGGTTACGCTGGACAGATATCCCTGGGACATGCCGCCTTTTATGGCCTCGGAGCATATTCAACCGGTGTTCTTTGCACAAAATTTCATTTCAATCCCTGGGTCGCGTTGCTATGCGGCATTATATTTACAGGGGTAATTGCTTATCTGATAGGCGTTCCGTCCCTCAAGCTTAAAGGGCACTATCTGGCTATGGCTACCCTGGGATTCGGGGAGATCGTATTTATCGTTTTCAATGAGCTTTCATGCCTCACCGGCGGACCGTCCGGGATGACAAGCATTCCCAGGCTTTCTGTCTTCGGCTTTATGTTAAACACCGATCTGCGTTTTTATTGTTTCATATGGACAATCATCTTGATAATCATAATACTTTCCATAAATATCGTTAATTCCAGGGTCGGCAGGGCGCTGATGGCCATACATGGCAGCGAGAACGCTGCGCTCGGGGTGGGAATCAATGTCGCTAGCTTTAAGGTCCAGATATTTGTCCTGAGCGCAGTCTTTGCGGCTATTGCAGGGAGCCTTTACGCACATTTCGTAACATTTATAAGTCCAAGCTCTTTCGGTTTCATGCAATCGATTATACTTGTTACCATGGCAGTAATTGGCGGGATGTCGGATATATGGGGCGCGTGCCTGGGGGCTTTTATCCTGACCATATTGCCGGAATATCTTCATGTATTTCATGATTATGAGATCCTCATCTTTGGCATAACCCTCATGATAATTATGATTCTAATGCCAAAGGGGCTTTTTGTGGGCTCCGTTGACGGAATTAAATGGATAAAATCCAGAGTTTTTAAAAGGGAAAATGAATCCGATACTGTCAGCATTTAATATCAGAAAGGAATTCGGAGGCCTTGTCGCGGTAGACAATGTGACACTGGATATATACGAAGGGCGCATCCAGTCCCTTATAGGCCCCAACGGAGCGGGGAAAACAACTATCTTCAATCTGATTACGGGTTTCTCCCCTTTAACCTCGGGAAAGATCCGTTTTTATAACAAACGTATCGACGGAAAAAAGCCCTATCATCTCGTTTCCATGGGGATTGCACGGACATTCCAGAATGTGTTGCTTTTCGGTAACATGACCGTTCTGGAAAATGTCATGGTTGGACGTCATAGCAGATCAAGATGCTCGCTGGTCAGTTCCGCCCTCAGACTCCCCTGGGTATTTAAAGAAGAAAGGGAAAGATGAAGATGGCAGAGGCACTCTACTTGAAAGACTGCTACCTGAAAGAATTCGAGGCAGCCGTTTCTAAGGCGGACG
>JBLIRS010000173.1:0-7262 GCA_049472415.1 bacterium
TAATTCGAGGATTTTGCGATTGAGGATCGGTAAAAGATGGCCTGAAGATGAGATGTAAAAATGTTAAGTTATTTTTGGGCGAGCCTTTAGTTCAAAAAACGATGGAACCAAAAAAAGGGCGCCTCCTGGCCTTGGACATTGGAGATAAACGCATAGGGATGGCCATGAGCGACCCTCTCGGAATAACTGCCCAGGGATTACCCACCCTTTTAAGACAGGGCAAAAAACACGACACCAATATAATTTTAGATGTTATTTTGAAACATGGTGTGACTGGCGTCATTTACGGCCTTCCAAAGAATATGGATGGGAGCCTGGGGTGCCAGGCAGAAAAAACCGAGGCATTCGTTAAATATCTTAGATCAAGGACAGACTGCCCTTTTATCCCATGGGATGAAAGGCTGACGTCCCGCAGTGCCCATATTGCCCTTAAGGAATCAGGCATGTCAAGAAAAAAGAGATCGGGGAAGGTGGATATGCTTTCCGCAATCCTTATTTTACAAAACTATCTGGACTCTTTTCAATGAAAGGAAATAGGATATGGAAAATAGATTTAACCCTGATAGTTTTATTGACACTTTTTCTATTATCTGCTACTATACTCTATCATAAGATTTTTACTCCTGTCTCTCTGAATACACCTGAAAAGATTATAAATATACCTGAAGGCTCAGGAATTAAAACGATTTCCAGATCTTTGAAATCTGCAGGACTCATTCGTAATGCCACAGCATTTTATCTTCTGAGTGTGATCCAGGGAAAAAGCTCTCTTAAGGCAGGTGAGTATAATCTTAATCCAGGCATGACCCCTTTTGAGATACTTGATATTCTTGAACAGGGCCGTGTCGTTCAACACAAGATAACTATCCCGGAAGGTTTCAATATCTATCAGATAGCCAATTTATTTGGGGAAAAGGGTTTGTCTGATAAAGAGGTCTTTCTTACCCTGTGTTCAGACCCAAATATTCTGGAATACTGGAAGATCGAAGGGGCTACAGCAGAAGGTTATTTATTTCCGGAGACCTACTTCTTTAGTAAAGGGATTTCGGAAAAACGTATCCTCGATGCTATGATCAGAAATTTCTGGAAGACATTCAAGCCCGAATTTGTTGAAAGGGCAAAGGAACTGGGTTTTACTGTGCATGAGATTGTTATAATGGCATCTCTTATTGAGAAAGAAACGGCGCTGCCGGAAGAGAGGCCTCTTATCTCGGCCGTGTTTCACAAACGTCTCAAGGAAGGAATCCGGCTTCAGTGTGATCCGAGCGTGATATACGGCCTCAAAAATTTTGACGGGAACCTTACCAAAAATGACCTTGTTAAATTGACACCGTATAATACTTATAAAATAAGGGGGCTACCTACTGGTCCGATAGCTAATCCGGGTCTTGGTTGTCTGGAGGCCGCTCTCTACCCCGCAAATGTAAACTATAAATATTTCGTATCCAGGAACGATGGCTCACATGAATTTTCCGAAACATTACTGCAGCATAACAGGGCCGTATTAAAATATCAGAAACGGAGGACACGCAATCTATGAAGTTAAAAATCGGTATCCCAAAAGGAAGCCTTCAGGAATCAACCCTGAATCTTTTTCGTAAGGCAGGCTATCATATAACTGTCCATTCAAGATCATATTATCCGGTGATTGATGATCCTGAAATGGAAGGACTGCTTATCAGGGCACAGGAGATGGCAGTTTATGTAGGCAATGGAGTCCTTGATGTGGGATTAACCGGTTGGGACTGGGTCATGGAACAGGGAGCCGATGTTGTGGAAGTGGCAAATCTGAGTTATGCCAAGGCCGGACGGACACCGGTGAGATGGGTTTTGGCTGTCCCCGAATCATCACCAATAAAGGTTATCGGTGATTTAGAAGGAAAAAGGATCTCGACCGAATTGGTCCATGTTACAAAAAAGTATTTGCAGGAAAGGGGTATAAATGCGGAGGTCTTCTTTTCATGGGGAGCAACAGAGGTAAAAGCGCCTGATCTTGCCGATGCTATAGTGGAGCTTACTGAAACGGGAAGCTCTTTAAGAGCCAATAAACTCCGAATTATAGAAACAATCATGGAATCCACCACAAGACTGATCGCCAATAAGGTTGCATGGAAGGATGAGTGGAAAAAAAGGAAAATGGAAAATCTGGCATGTCTGCTGCAGAGCGCGCTATTGGCTGAACAGAAGGTGGGGCTGAAGATGAATGTAAAAAAAGCAGATCTGGACCATATTGTATCCATTCTACCTGCATTGCATACTCCTACAATATCGCATCTGACTGATCCGGACTGGCTGGATGTTGAGGTAATTATGGATGAAAAGACAGTGAGAGACCTTATCCCCACTTTGAAAAGGGCTGGTGCGACAGGGATTGTAGAATATCCTTTAAGTAAGGTTATTCCTTGATATTAATGGCAGGTTTACTCTTGAAAACTAATCCAATATTATTATTTTAAGGGAAAAAGATTATTTTATTAATAAATGTGTGTAGGAGGCGGCAGTGAAAGAGAGGATTTTGGTAGTAATAAAAGATGAAGGCCTGCTTGAAGAGTCAGCCACTGCTCTTTATAAACATAATTATCTTGTAACAAAGGTCTCCAATCTTTCTGAAATGGAATCACAACTGCATTCGAATCGCCAGGACGTACTTCTTCTGGATAGCAGAGTATGGATTGAGGATCATCCTGATCTTATTCCAAATCTTGGCAAAAATTATTCAGAAACGTCTATTATTCATCTTATACCTAATAATGATAAGGACAAATTCGATAGTATTTTTTCAAACGGAGAAGAGGGAGGGAGACTTCTTCAGCCTGTCACCGGGAAGGAAATCCTTGTGATGGTAGATCAGGTAATAAAACATAAACAACTCAAAGAAAGATTCAACCAAATGCAAAATGAGCTTTTGGAAGCCAACAAGAATCTTTCCAACAGAACCAAAGAATTTCATGAACTAATCTCCTTTCATGAAAAAATACTTCAAAGCATCACATTGGGGATAATTACCATAGATAAAGGATTTATCATTACCAGTTGGAATCCGGGGATAATTAATATTTTAAGCATAGACGAATCTGTAGCGAAAGGTTCAAACCTTTTTGATATTATACCTGCCCTTGGATGGGAAAAGGTATCCGGACGGATCAAATCAGTGATCCATAATGGTGAGGTTACAGAATTGGGTCATCTTAAAACAAAAAAACCGGATGGCGATGAAATATACGCCAATTATAAATTCTCCCCCATTAAAAAGGAAGAAGAGACTGTTGGTGCTGTTATTATTGCGGAAAACATCACTCAAAAAATCCGTTTAAAGGACGAGTTGAACCGGGCCCATGGATATATTAGCTATTTGGTTGAAAATTCTACAGATGCTATCATAGGATGTGACCTGGATGGTGTTATCGTCACATGGAATAAAGGCGCGGAGATGATGTTCGGATTCAGCTCCCAGGAGTCGATCGGCCGGCCATGGGATTTCCTGTTTGCTGAAAAGGATAGGAAAAAGATGCAAAATCTTTTTCAATGGGTAAAAAAATGTGAATCAATCAGCAATTTTGAGACTCAAATCATAAGCATGTCCGGAGAGCCTATTCCTATCAGTTTAACCATTTCCTTGATAAAGGATATTAATGGGAATGTTTACGGAGTGTCCGGTATCGCCAAGGAACTTTCCAAGACTAAAAAACTTAAAAAACAGTTTATCCAATCGCAGAAGATGATTTCCCTTGGAACAATGGCTGCCAGTATGGCCCATGATATCAACAATCCACTGGCGTCTCTGTCTACATATACACATCTTCTTATGACAAGGACAGAAAGGATAGGGATATCGGAACTTACCGGCAATCTCTCAAAGGTTGAAGAGGATGCTGACAGGATAGGTCAATTGGTTAAGGACCTTCTCTGGTACTCCATTCCTTCTGATCACTCTATGGGCATGATCGATATTCATGAAATTCTAAACAAATCTTTGTTATTTACCGGATATCAGGTCAATATGGATAATATAGATATAAAGGGCGATTATTCAGCTAAAAAATCTCGGATAATGGGAAACAGCAGAGAATTGATTCAGGCCTTTGTAAATATCTTCACCAATGCCGTGGAGTCAATGCCTGAAGGAGGTATTATCTCCATCCGGACCCAATCCATGGATAATGAAGGATTACAGAACGATCAGGACGAAATTTCCATAAAAATCAGTGATACAGGGACAGGGATTCCTGAGGAAAACCTGCCTCATATATTCGAACAATTTTTTACAACAAAATCTGATGAAGAAAGAAGCGGACTGGGGCTCTATGTTGCATATGCCATCATTGAAGATCATCATGGCGAGATAAGAGTGGAAAGCAAAATCGATAAAGGGACTTGTTTTACAATCCATTTACCTATCAATATCAATAGAAACAATTTACAAACTAATTCGTAAAAAAGAAAGGCTCTTTATAAATGAAAGATTATACCTTTGCTCAACGTTTGAGCAAACTTCCTCCTTATCTCTTTGCCCAACTTGACAAATTAAAAAAAGATGCGCTTGGCAAAGGACAGGACATCATCGATCTGGGTATAGGCGACCCGGACATGCCGACTCCAAACCACATCATAGCGCGACTCACAACAGCGGCGCAGGACCCTAAACACCACCGCTATCCATCTTATACAGGTCTGCTTTCATTTAGAGAGGCCGTAAGTGAATGGTATGAGTCAAGATTTGAGGTAAGCCTCGATCCGGCCAACGAGGTGCTTTCTCTTATAGGCTCAAAAGAAGGTATAGGTCATATCCCTTTTGCGTTTATTAATCCCGGAGACCTGGTACTCGTTCCGGACCCTGGATACCCTGTTTATCAAAACTCTGTAATCCTTGCGGGAGGCATTCCATATCCTCTGCCCTTGCTTAAGGGCAATAGATTTCTTCCTGATTTTGAGGCGCTTGCCCCCGGGATATTGGACCAGTGTAAACTCCTGTTTTTAAACTATCCCAATAATCCCACTTCTGCGGTGGCAGACGATAAATTTTTCCAACTGGTTGTCAGCCTTGCGCACAAACACAATTTTATCATCTGCCATGATGCCGCCTATTCTGAGATTGCTTATGATGGATGTCGCCCTCCCAGCATCCTTCAGGTTGATGGTGCCAAGGATGTGGCCATAGAATTTCATTCTCTTTCAAAGACCTATAATATGACAGGATGGAGGATCGGTTTTGCCGTGGGGAATCGCCAAATTCTGGAAGGATTGGGGAAAGTTAAAACAAACCTGGATTCAGGGATCTTTGAGCCAATTCAATTGGCTGGTATAGCGGCACTGACAGGGCCTCATACTGAAGTACTGCGTGCTGTTTCCATTTATCAGGAGAGAAGGGACCTTTTATGCAGCGGGTTGACAGATTTAGGATTTAAGCTTGACAAACCTTCGGCTACATTTTATGTCTGGGTTGAGGTCCCACAGGGCTTCAATTCTACTTCATACTCACTTTTATTATTAGAAAAATGCGGTATTGTGACCACCCCTGGTGTCGGTTTCGGTTCACATGGTGAGGGATATTTTCGCATTGCCCTTACTGTTGATATCGAGCAGACTGGCAGGGTGCTTGAACGCCTTAGTAAAAAGCCCTGGGAATAACCCTTGAATCCAAAACAAGTCAATTCCTATCTTGGGCTCGGATCAAATCTTGGAAATAGGATTAAAAATCTGGAAATTGTAACCGAAGCCCTTTCCAGTCATCCTGGCATAAGGATTAACGCATTCTCATCATTCTATGAAACCGAGCCTGTCGGATATAAAGAACAGGGTTGGTTTATCAATCAGGTAATTCAGATAGAAACATCTCTTACCCCCATGGACCTCTTAAAGGCAACACAAAAAATAGAAGAAGACATGGGAAGAAAAAGGGTTGTAAAATGGGGACCAAGGATAGTGGATATTGATATCTTATTATATGCCGATCTTATCATGACCGATTCTTCCCTGACGATTCCACATCCCAATTTGACAAAGCGCAGATTTGTCCTTGTCCCTCTGGCAGAAATAGCTCCATCCCTGATTCACCCTACCCTGGGTGAAAGTATCAGTAAAATTCTGATTGACTCTCCAGCCGGAGATCTGGTAAAAAAGGTATGATATGAAGGAGCCAAAGAGAAAAGAGGAGAAAACATGGCCAAAGTGACAATACCATCATTAAAAGAGAAAAAGACAAAAGGTGAAAAAATAACAATGTTGACGGCATATGATTATCCAACCGCACGCATTCTGGATCAGGCGGGGATAGATATCCTTCTGGTGGGAGATTCCCTCGGTATGGTCATGCTTGGATATCCAAGCACCCTGCCCGTAACCATGGAAGAAATGCTTCACCATACAAAGGCAGTAAGCCGGGGCGCGAACGAGGCGCTTGTAATCGGAGATATGCCCTTTATGTCTTATAATCTGGGATCATTTGAGGCTATAAAAAATGCCGGACGTTTCATAAAGGAAGGCGGGGCAACAGCTATTAAGCTGGAAGGATGCGGTCAATATATGATAGAGATTACAAGGTCCATTGTAAACGCTGGAATGGCCGTTATGGGACATATAGGGTTGACGCCGCAGCTTATTCATCAGATGGGAGGATTTAAGGTTCAGGGCAGGGATCAGGACAAGGCGGAGCTCCTTCTGGCTGGAGCAAAAAAGTTGGAAGAGGCAGGGGTTTTTTCTATTGTGCTGGAAGGTATTCCTGGAGACCTGGCTTTAAGGATTACCAATTCTTTATCAATACCCACGATAGGGATAGGCGCCGGGATTTCCTGTGACGGTCAGGTACTTGTAATCCATGATCTTCTTGGATTTACAGGGAAAAAACCGCCCAAATTCGTTAAACAATATGCAAACCTTTATGAAACCATAACTAAATCCTTGGAATCATTTAAAAAAGAAGTGCAATCCGGGGCTTTTCCTTCTGAAGATTATACATATTAAAAAACATGATTCACTTAAGAGAGATTAAACTAATAAACCAAACGGCGTAAATGCAAAAAAAAGCCTGGGAAATTCATAAAAAAGGAATGAGTATAGGTCTTGTTCCGACTATGGGATACTTTCATCAAGGACATCTTAGTTTAATGAGGGCAGCCAAGGAAGAAACTGATTACGTCGTTGTAAGCCTTTTCGTAAACCCGACCCAGTTCGGTCCGTCTGAGGACTTCGACAGATATCCCAGAGATCTGAACAGGGATATGGAACTGGCAAAAGATGCTGGTGTGGATATGATATTCTGCCCG
>JBLIRS010000174.1:0-7233 GCA_049472415.1 bacterium
CGGACATTTTCCTGAGCCCATGAGAAATGCAGTAAGTATCGTTACCATTTCAGGCTGCAAGGTGAGGGTGGCCCGAACAGGATACACAGGCGAGCCCATATGCTTTGAACTCTTTATCGATAGAAAAGATGGTCCTATGCTGTGGGACCTGATCATGTCAAAAGGGGCAACTCCTGTTGGCCTTGGCGCCCGTGATACGCTCCGGCTTGAAGCGGCACTGCCGCTATATGGCCATGAACTTGGCGTAGACACGGATGGAAAAGAAATCCCTATTATGGCCTGCCCTTTGGCAAAATTCGCAGTTAGTTTATCTCAGCTTAAAGGGGATTTTGTGGGCCGTGCCGCACTGTCCAGGCAGCACAAGGCCTTAGAGAAGATAACTTCTCGCGATTACACACTTATCAGTGATCTGCCGAGAATGATTAAAAATATTGCGGTCGCGGGAAGAGGGGTTGCCCGCGAGGGAGCAAAGGTTTACAAGGGGGAAAAACATGCAGGCTATGTGACCAGCGGCACAATGGTCCCCATGTGGAGTGTGGAGGGTGAAGGATTACAGTCCATGCAGACCGACAAACAACAGCTCCGCTCCATCTGTCTGGGGTATCTGGACAGCGACATACTGGAAGATGATAATATTAAGGTCGAGATTAGAGGGAAGGCAATCGATGCACTGGTAGTTCCCTATCATATGCGAAGCGAAGCCCCTCCCTATTCCCGCCCTATTATTTACGATTACAAGTTAAAAAAGAAAGATCTCCCGGCCGGAGATATATCCGCAAAGGCCGGAAGGCTATTGGAAAAGACCGTGGAAAACACAACCTGGCGTCAAAAGGAATGTGTAAACCTTATTCCGTCGGAAATGACATTATCACCAATGGTGCGATTGCTCTCCATCATGGACCCTGCTTTTCGTTATGCAGAGCATAAGGAATCCAAGGCATTCTATGATGCCGATATTTTCTACTATCAGGGAACGGGCTTTATAGGTGAAGTGGAGCGAATCCTGGCGGAAGAGATGAAAAAATTCATGGGATGCGCTGAGGTGGAATTGCGTCTAATAAGTGGACAGATGGCTAATACTGCGGTTTTCAGCGCAATGGTGGATTATATTAACCGTGCGGACCGGAAATCAGAACCCCGAAGGATACGTCAGGTCATGAATAATCATATCGGCAAGGGCGGCCATCTGAGCGCTCAACCCATGGGTGCGCTTAAGGATTATGTTGCCAGAGACCCTCATACCGAAAGGCCGGCTGTAGTAAATTTTCCCGTGCTCCCCGACAATCTTTATAAAATTGATGTTCCGGCCACTTTGAAATTGATAGATGAATATCGTCCGGAGCTAATTATTTTCGGGAAAAGCATGGTCCTTCATAAGGAACCTGTCACTGAGATTCGCAAGTTTATAGATTCACACAATATCAATGCCGTTGTAATGTATGACATGGCTCATGTGCTTGGGCTCATTGGCCCTCGTTTTCAGCAACCCTTTGCTGAGGGTGCCGATATAGTAACCGGATCGACCCATAAAACCTTTTTCGGCACCCAGCGCGGAGTTGTGGGAAGTAATTTTCACGAGGAAGAAGAGCGTTATGATCTTTGGGAGGCGCTAACACGAAGGGCTTTTCCTGGATCCGTATCCAATCACCATTTAGGAACATTGCTGGGATTACTTATGGCAACATATGAAATGAACCACTTCAAGGATGAATATCAGTCAAAGGTTATTGCAAATGCCAAGGCATTTGCCCGCGCACTTAAAGATACCGGACTTGATGTGGCCGGTGACCCGGACATCAGTTTTACGGAAACCCATCAGGTAGTCGTGGATGTGGGCTATAATCATGGATCTGAAATTGCCGACAGACTCGAGGCCAACAATATTATCTGTAACTACCAGGCAGCTCCTGATGAAGAAAGCTTTACCGCTTCAGGAGCTTTGAGAATGGGAGTCTCCGAGATGACAAGGTTTGGCATGGAAAAAGAAGATTTCAGGACACTGGCCGATTTGATACATGATGTCATTGTCAATAATACAAATGTCACCGAAAAGGTCAAGGCGTTTAGAAAAAGGTTCCCGGATCTCCGGTTCTGTTTCAAGACGCAAGAATATGAGGATCTTATCCAGAAACTGCATGGGCTAATATAGACATAAGAAAGTGCACTAAAGTGCCTAAAGTGTCAAGTGCCTAAAGTTAAGGAAAGTGCGCTAAAATGCCTAAGGTGTTAAAAGTAAATATACTGAAGCACTTGATGTAATGTTATATTATTTTCGGCTCCGGGAGCTTTAGCTCTGTCAGGATTGCCCCTATTGCCGAAAAAATCGTAAAAAGAAAGATCCTCCAGATGCCGCTGATCACAATATCAGATGCTCCGAGTAATCCCCCATGGCCCAGGAATGCTGATATAGCCGTATAAAGGACGCCCATGACAACACCACACAGGGCGGCCCCGATTATACGCTTGCTCAGATGCGCTCCACCCATGCCTAAAGTAGCTATGGAGCCACAAATCAGAGGTAAAAGAAGCGAAAGCCACCATATTGCATTAAGGCCGGGAAGTTTCCCGAAATTTCTTAAATAAACAAAATCAACGATCCCAAATATCCCTGCCCCGATAGTTGAACATAAAACAATATGCCAATAACGGGGCTGGATCGAAGCTCGTATTTTTGCCCGTGTCCTCATCCTGCGCCTTATAGTAAGGGGCCAGTTGTAAAACAGACAAAATACTCCATGTTCCAGCAAGGCACCTCTCTCACCAAAGACCGGGACAATATGCACGGCTTCTGTAGCCCAATGTGCAGCCATAAACCGGGCTATGGTCGGATATCGGTATGTCATCTGGATGGGAAATGCCAGGTAACCCACATATTTAAAAAATCCGAGAAAAACCGCAATATTATAATCCCTGAAATTCCTTTCACTTATCACAAGATAAAGAACGTATAATCCCCTCACCAGGGAACCGGGTGAAATGGGAACAACCTGAAATAGCGCTATGATCCCCAGGCCCACTCCCCAGGATTGCGCCCTGGGCATTTCAGGATGCATTAAAACATAGATAATTGCAATCGTGACTGAAACGATTTGAGTAACCGGCAAGGTACATACATGCACTGCAAGGCTTTTGAGATATTTTTGTATAAAAGGCTCATCCACCTTGGAAAGAATAATCTCTTCATCCTCATCGCTTAGAAGGTGTTTTTTCTTGCCCTCGGCCACCATCTCACGAAGCCATTGTTCCCGAAGCCCGGCATTAAAATACAATCTTACAGGCCTTATGGTAAAGTAGATAATCCTGTCCATGGCATATTGCCGATCTGTTAGAAATCTATGTAATCCAACCGGTAAAACGGATAAGGGCAGATGAAGAGAGAATCTCAAGATACTCTCCGACGCCTTTATTGCGTTCTTTTCATTCATTCTTCCGGCCCTGAGCCAGCCGATGGTGATTTCTGCGATCTTAGCCCTTATTGTTCTGCAAAGATATTCACGGTTAGTCATAACCCCCAGATAATGCCTTCGCCAATCTTCGTGCCCCCAAATCCTCCTTAAAAACCTTCCAAGAAAAGGGATGAAGCCGATCATTAAAAAAAGCAGGGTCAATGATTTATTGTCTCCGAGTTTCTCTTTTCCGGATTCATCGACCAGATTCCTTATCTTCCAACCGATCACAGAGCTGCCAAGCATTGTAGACCATAAACGTGAGCTATACAGAAGACGAAAATGGTTATGAGTAATGTCCGGAACGGAGTCTCTGTAAACCATTTCATTTTGTTTCAATTCCTCGAGCAAAGGTTGCATATCAGTAAATTCATCGCAATGCCTGTTTATAAATTTCTCCAGCTTGTCAACATCTCCCCTGTCAAACTGAACAAGGCCCCCACGACAAATCCCCTCAGCTATAAGCTTGAAATCCCCTGGGCTCATGGGTAAAAACGGCAAAAGCGCAAGTCCTGCGCGAAAATCAACAGCCACTAACCCATCGGAGGCAGATCCGTCATTATTGTTTCTTTTCAGGCAATTTGGCTGGCTTTTACAGGTATACCATTCATACTGCCTTGCAAACTCGTGACACCCCATATCATGTAAGAGTTCAACAAATTTATACATGAAAATGCGCTTCGCTCTATATTCCGGTGAGCCAAGATTCTTGTCATCAACATCTTTACCTTTGCTCCATCGGCTCAGCAAATCCACATGATCATCAACCTCCAATCGCCATGTACGCCCGTCTATCCACTCGCTCAACTCACCGCAGCTACCCAGGGTGCTGTCTATAAAGGTCGCGTATATATCTACCACCGTTGTCTCGTCACCAAAACTGATTTTTGCCCCGCGCCTGATAAACTTCTGCCAGAGTGCGCCAGCCCTGGCTGCAATGGGATTTACCTGAAGCTGAAATGGACCCTGAAATCCGATCCAGTAAAGGGTATTGCGAAAAAATCTTGAAAAGGCAGTAGGGGGAATAAGGATCTTCATGGCATAAACGCCGCCTTTTCTAAGCCCTGGTATGGAATCAGATCCTGTTTCAATATCAAGAAGTTTTACCCGGTAAACCTGCCCGGCAAACCCCCCACCGACAAATCTATCGATAACCAAACATACCTTTCCTCGATTTCCGCGACTCAGGTCCGTAATCTCGTAATTTAATCTCTCGCCTGCCTCATATCGACTGACAGAAATGGGTCTGTATAATTGGGCGTCAAGGAACTTCTTTTCCAGCTCCCTATAAATCTCAGCAGAATATTCTGTTTGCATTCTTCCTTCCGTGTAATATCCGGATTTTGTTCAAGCCCTTCTTCTGATAAAGACTCGATCCCTCTTGGTGCCTTTGAGATAAATAAAATGTCAGCGATTTTTATTGAATCATGCAGACTTAAAGTGAACTAATTTGACATGGAAAATACCGGTTTGTCAAGTGACGGACTTAAAAAACATATAAATAAAAATGAGTTGAAGATTAAATTTTCTGAAATTTTATTCATAAAACAGATCTGATAAAAAGAAAAGCGGCGCTGTGCGCCGCTTCCCATAATATTATCATTACTTCTATACTACATCATAATAAAGCCTTTCAGGCGTGAATAATCACGTAGCTGAAAGTGTATGGCCCTTATTAAAACCCTATAGCCTCAACAGTGAGATCACATTGATAAACCACTTCCTTCAGCAGTATCCAAAATCCTTCACCGGGATTCATTACCCCTGTCGGAAGTACTCTTTCATATCCCATTCCTCTGATGAACCTATAAATAACCCCTATATCACAATTGTCGGTTGTAGGCCTGGCTGCGTAAGTACATCCGCCTATCATCTCCCAGTTTGAACCATATACCGTTTTACTATAGGAAGTTATAGGCTGACCGGTGAGTCTGTAATTCTGATCTTCATAAACCAGCATCCAGTATCCGGCGCCGATCTTCAGCTTTTCGCCCGGCTGTACACGCACATAACCAAGTGTCCTGTCAAAACTATACACTACAGCAGCTCCGGGAAATAATGCAGAGAGTCTTGCGTCAAGAGGCGCAACAGGCAGCGATATCATGCTCCAGCCTGCTTCTATGTCCATTTCAACAACAATATCTTTTGACCGGACTATATAATAAGTGAATGTACATAAAATGTCTCCGGCACATTCTCCGTCTTCTTCCTTGGTCTGATACTGGCTGATCTGGGACATGTCTGAAACAAGTATAGTCTGTTTGCCTTGCTCGTTTCCTGAATATAGTCTGAAATAGCCGTCGTTCGGATCAGGAGGGCAAAAATCATTTGGATTCCAGCTCAATACCGGGTAAAAGCCCGGCTTGTCGGGATCAGCGGCGCCATTAAAATTAGAACTTGCCACTGTAACCCTCAATTCCCATTCCTGTTCAGCAAGACCTTGTTCCCTGATGTATTCCGTAAAATTTTCATCTCCGTCCCTGATATTCAAAACAACAGTAGGATCCGGAGGGGGAAAAGGCGGGCTTTCCACTTTACTTTCAGAGTAACCTATACCGATAAAGACCCTGCTTATGTTATTCTCATTACCGGTTATGAGCTGGCCCGTTGCAGTGATTTCAGCCGTGAATATACAGGCCTTTGGTCTGGACCATGCTATATAATAAACTAAAGAACAGAATGACAGCGTCGTGCTGCATTCCTGAGCGTCTTCTTCTTTTGTCTGATAGTGCGAGATTTGAGACATATCCGAAACAATCAAAGTCAAATTGCCCATTGCGTCTTCAGAATATAATTTCAGAGAATAACCGGTGTCCGGGTCCTCAGGGCAAATTGTATTAGGATCCCAATCTAGCTGCGGGAAGAATCCTGGTTCGTCCATATCGGCAGAGCCCCCCACCAGGATCTCCAGCCTCCAAACTTCCTCCTCAAATCCTGTCTGCCTGATATCTTCGAAATATTTATTATCGCCATCACCTTTAATCCACATTGCCACAGTAAAACCAGGGGGCGGACTCGGCGGATATGGATAATTATAACCGATTGGATCAATTCCTATAAAGACATTGCTTAAATCACCCCCTTGCCCTGTAGCGATGATCTCTGTAATAAACAGGCAATCATTACCGTACGGCAGAATCGGGTCAGACTGGGCTCTGGCTTCCATAACAAAAAAACAAAAAAATAACAAAAGCGATAAAATAATAACAAAAACCTTTTTTTTCATTTAGTTCCCCTTTCTTTAAATGAAACATGAAAAATTTTGATTTTGAATTTTTAAGGCTTGTACCCCCTTTCTTACCTTAGTTATTATGTATATAATCGCTTAAAAATCGCTCCCTAAGAAAATCCGTGTGCGCTATATAAACATTAAGTCAAAAATTCTGGGACTTTTATAAATATAGGAGATTTTAACTATGATTTTTTATTATGAATGTAACCTATAAAACCTAAAGAGAAGAAAATGTTGTAAAATTAATTTTCAGCAAAATTGATTTCTTTTTAATGATTCATAATGATTCAAAACTTTCCAGTTTCAATTATGGGACAACAGGATATGGTTTGACAGTGCTTAAAATAATTTTAATTTCACTAAATATCTTTCTGAAAATTTCTTTCTATAAAAAATAATTATATTAAATTCATCTTCCCTTGTCAATTGTTATTATATTCAATCATTTCATTATCTCTTTTTTTAAATTTTCCTGTAAACCCCGCAAGAGACAACGGATGTTGTGCGAATTCATATTGTGGCATTACACACCACCCGAATCAAAAGATTTATATC
>JBLIRS010000175.1:0-7223 GCA_049472415.1 bacterium
TAATAGCCCACGATCTCTCACCTGCTGACA
The DNA here is from genome assembly GCA_049472415.1 of bacterium. Lineage (GTDB taxonomy): Bacteria > SZUA-182 > SZUA-182 > DTGQ01 > JAFGSM01 > JBLIRM01. Next base: position 31 of record JBLIRS010000175.1, read on the forward strand.
CAGCCCAGATGCATAAGGGGAAGGTCCTCGCATTTGCAACGGATATAGGCGGCAGGACCTCTCATACGGCCATAACTGCGAGATCCCTTGAGATACCGGCTGTTGTAGGTCTTGAAAATGTTTCCGCAACGGTTAAGACAGGAGATCCTGTAATAGTGGATGGTAATGAAGGTTTATTGATTGTCAATCCAACTACTTCGGAGTTCAGAACATATCTTGATAAACAGAAACATTATAAATATATAGTTTCAGAACTTCTCAGGCTAAAAAAGTATCCGGCTGAAACCTTCGACGGATACAGGATTGATTTAAAGGCAAATATAGAATTTTTTGATGAAATTCCTCATCTTTTAAGCCGGGGAGCGGAAGGGATAGGATTATACAGAACCGAATTTCTATATATGACCAGAAACTCCCTTCCCACTGAAGAGGAACACTTTCATGTCTATAAAAAATTGGCTGAGCAGATTGCACCATATTCGGCTGTCATAAGAACGCTTGATATGGGCGGGGATAAGATAGATTCCCATCTCCATGCTATTGATGAGCCTAATCCGGTTTTAGGGCTAAGGGCCATCCGTTTTTCTCTGAAGCATCCGGATCTTTTCAAACTCCAGTTAAGAGCAATACTGCGGGCGAGTGCCTTTGGTAAATTGAAGATCCTATATCCCATGATATCCGGTATCAATGAATTGCGCCAGGCTAATGCTATTCTGGATAATGTTAAACAGGAGTTGATCTCAAAAGGTATTTATTTTGATGAGGGGATACAGGTGGGGGTAATGATCGAGATCCCCTCTGCAGCTATGACTGTTGATTTTCTAGCCAAAGAGGTGGATTTCTTGAGTATCGGAACCAATGATTTAATACAGTATTCAATTGCCATTGACCGCGGGAATGAGCATGTTGCTTATCTGTATGAACCTTTACATCCTGCCGTATTAAGAAGCATCAAACAATGTGTTGTAGCTGGACACAGCGAAGGGATAAGGGTTGCCATGTGTGGAGAAATGGCCGGAGATCCTTTATGTTCTCTAATCCTGTTAGGGCTTGGTCTAGACGAATTGAGCATGAATGCAGCCTCCTTACCCATTGTGAAAAAGATTGTTCGATCAGTAAGATATCAGCAGGCAGCAGAGCTGACATACCGTGCAATGCTCCTATCATCGGCTTCAGAGATAGAAGAATATGTGGGAAATACTATGAGACGTCTCTTCCCGGAGTTTTTTTAACCAGGATCCTGGTTTAACCTAAACTAATTTCGCTTTAGCAGATTTCCGGTACCTACTCAAAAATCGTGTGGTTTTCGAATAGGTAATGCAAATTGCAAATTGTAAAATGAAAAATGAAAATTTAAGGAATACATTATCTTGCATTTTAAAATTTGCATTTTGCATTTTGCAATTTTTCTCAAGATCCCACCGGAATTTTGATAAGTTACGATTTCCGATCTATGGATAATGATTTTTTTTCTATAAACAAAGAAAGAACCATTTTAAACCAATGTGTTCGATGCGGTATCTGTAGCGGTATATGTCCTGTTTACCGTATTTCCAGGTTGGAAACAGATTCGCCACGGGGAAGATTTGAGCTTATGAGGTATCTCGATGAGAATAAGGCTTCTTCCGGTTATGATTACATGTCTTCCCTCTCGCGTTGTCTATTCTGTCTCCAATGTCAAAGGAATTGTCCTGCAGGGGTAGAATTCGATCTAGCCTTTTTCCATACTATGGGATTGATATACAAAAAAAATAGTGATACCAGCAAGGGCCTTATTTATCCTATTCATTTAAGAAGATCGGGAAATCCGCAAACACCTTCTTTAGTGAACGGGCATTTGTTGGAAAATACAATTAAAGGTGCTCATAAAAGAGAAGAAGGGATCATGATCTTCCCAGGTTGTTTTATGGAGTTGGAAGAAATTAAAAAAATACAGAACTTTCTTAAAGATATCGGGATAGATACATTTATAGTCCCGGAAGACATTTGCTGTGGCCTTCCGGATTTATTACGGGGGAAAGAAAAAGATGCGATCAGGTGTATGAAAAAAAATGTAGAGTCTTTTCATCTAATGAAAGCAAAGAGAATCGTTACACCTTGTCCCTTTTGTCTGAAAATGTTTACAGCCTACTATCCCCTTTATTTAAATCAGGCAATCAGTATTGAATTTAACCATATCTGCAATTTTTTTTCATCCATAAAAGTGGAATTTTTTTTGGACCTTAGTAAGAAAGTAGCTTATCATTCGCCTTGTTTATTGGATCAAAAAACAGCTTCCGATCATCAACGGCTAATAGAAAAAATAGCAGGGGACTCATATGTACCGATCCCGGCAGATATATGCTGTGGCCATGGTGTTGATCTACCCGGTATAAATGAAAAACTTTCTAAAAGTATATGCCAAAGTAATCTTAGCAGGATAATAGAAAGAGGTGTTAAATTACTTATAACTGATTGCCCTTCTTGTACAACTAAGTGGAAAGAGGTCGTACAGGAAAAGAATATGGATCTTGAAGTGATCCCTTTCTGGGACTTGGTTATTGCATCCGACAGACGAACAAAAAGCAGATTATGCTCTCTATAGTAATTTTTTTGTGTAATTGAGATCTTCAATTGAAATAGAAATATAAATAGAAGTGGGACAGGGAGATTTGGTATATTTATTGCATTTGATTTTTTATATTTATATATCAACCGGTATAAAAAATCAAAAAAATCTTTGGGGATTTTTTAAGAGATTTTATGCGGGAGGTGGTGTCTGATTGATGAGAAAGGCTTTTAATCTGTATATATAAATTAATTTTTTAATTTAACGGGTAAAAAATTTCTGAAGAAAATATTTATATATGCAAAACAAGTCATAGATCGATGATTTTTCCTGTCTTGAATTCACATATTTTATTATGAAAGGGGGGATAAATAACAGGTAATAGCTTAAATCTTCTCAAAATATTTTGGTTAGATTTTAGAAAAGGAGAGTAAAGTGAAAAGTAAGGATATTTCGATTATAAAGTTTTTGTTTTTAGGCACACTGTGCCTTTTTCTTATCTGCCTGGGATTTGCTGTTACTTCTGAGGCTTATTACGGATCTTATGGCGGCTACTATGGAGGCGGCTACTATCCTAATTATGGCGGCTACGGCTATGGCACCTATGGTGGCTATTATGGTAGCACCTATGGTGGCTATTATGGTAGCACCTATGGTGGCTATTATGGTGGAATGTATGGTACTGGGGGCTACTACGGCGGCGGCTACTATGGCGGCGGCTATGGCGGCGGCTATGGCGGTTTGTACGGCAGCACCGGATATACGATGACACCCGGCACCTTTCCCGGCGGCTTACAGGGATTAACCATTCCTTATATGTCTCCTTTCTTCCAGTCTATGTATCCTTTGACCACAACCTTCGGACAGGGCCTTTCTCCCTCTAATTATCTGGGAATGTCTATATTAAGCTCTTATAACAGCCTTGCGGGTCAAAGTGGTCTATATGGCGGCCTGTATGGAATGTATGGTGGTCTGTATGGCGGCCTGTATGGTGGCGGTCTGTATGGAATGTATGGCGGTCTGTATGGCGGCCTTGGTGGATTATATGGTCTTGTGGGAGGCTTCGTGTGATATTAATATAATATGTACCCATACATGTAGTTTTCCATTATTTTATTAATGAAAACATACATGCTTTAATAATACATAGCTTAATAGAAAACAGTAAGGGGTTTAGGTCCTACGTAAATTTAAATCAAGGCCTAAACCCCTTTTGCTTTTTCAACCCGAATCTTGATGGATTCGTAAGAAAGTCATTTCGTCTTCTTCCGGCATTTTTTAAAAATTATTTATTTCCAACTTTGTGCCTTCCACACGCTTTGTGGTAATATTTATAAACCACAGAGTACAAAGAGGACACAGAAATTTTACATTGCCGTGCTTAATAAAAAGTCCCCGCTTGACACAGATGGGGTTTTTTGGTTATAAATAAAGACCTCAAGATTTTATATAAGAACATGTACATTTCATTAATGAGTGCTTCAGGACTCAAATGAAACAATAAGGATCTCATGAAAGAAACCCTTGCGCAAAAGATTATCTCTCGCCACTGCGGCAAGCCGGTTGAGCCGGTTGAGCTGGTAGTTGTACCAATAGATTGGGCTATAACTCAGGACGGGACAGGTCCTCTTGCGGTACAGCAAGTGGAACGGCTGGGATTTGAAAAGGTATTTAATCCAAAACGGGTTATTCTCTTTATTGATCATGCCGCCCCAAGCCCCAGAAAGGAGCTGTCCGATGCACATCAATTACTCAGGTCTTTTGCCGGAAAAACCGGGGCTATGCTTTCTGATGTGGGTGAGGGTGTTTGTCACCAGAGACTGGTGGAAGATTTCATCCGTCCCGGTGATATCCTGATTGGAGCCGATTCTCACACCTGTACATCTGGTGCCCTTGCCGCCTTTGCAACCGGAATGGGATCTACGGATGTTGCTGTTGGGATGGCCCTCGGCAAGACATGGATGAGGGTGCCTGAAACTATAAGGATTGATGTCACAGGTGAATTCCAGCCAGGTACGTTCGCAAAAGACCTCATATTATTTATCATCGGAAAAATAGGAGCGGACGGGGCGACATACAAGGCCCTGGAATTTGGTGGCCCGGGCATAAACAGTATGCCCATGTCAGATCGATTTACCTTAACGAACATGGCAGTAGAGGCCGGGGCAAAAACAGGATTAATAGAAGCGGACGACGTATGCCGTGAATATCTGGAAAAACAAGGGCGAGCAAAGGACTACCAGAGACTTTTCCCTGATCAAGGGGCCGGTTATTGCCAGACATTAAGTATTGATCTGAAAGAGCTAAACCCAATGGTTGCGTGTCCTCACAGGGTAGATACTGTTTGCTCAGTTGAAAAGTTGATTGGGAAGAAAGTGGACCAGGTTTTTATAGGCACCTGCACCAATGGCCGAATTGATGATTTGAGGATTGCTTCCAAAATCTTAAGGGGAAAACATGTGGCCGAACAAACAAGGCTGATTGTTGTTCCGGCATCAAAAAAGGTGTTTCTTCAGGCCATTGAAGAAGGAATCATGAAAGATCTTATTGACTCAGGGGCAATTGTTCTGGCTCCGGGATGCGGCCCATGCGTGGGGATTCACGAGGGTATACTCGGAGATGGAGAGGTTTGTCTTAGTACTCAAAACAGAAATTTCCTTGGCAGGATGGGTAATCCAAAGGGGTTTATATACCTTGCTTCTCCAGCTACAGCGGCTTTTACAGCAATTAAAGGGACTATATCAGACCCCCGGGAGATATTTCCATGATAACCGGAAGGGTATGGAAATTTGGTGATGATATCAGCACGGATCTAATAGCTCCGGGCAGACTTTTCCATCTTAGAACAAACCTACCCGAGTTTGCAAAACATGTTCTTGAAGACGCTGATCCTGAATTCCCTCAAAAGGTCAGGCCAGGTGATATTATTGTTGCCGGTAAAAATTTCGGCCTCGGATCCAGTCGCGAGCATGCCCCTCTAATCATAAAGATGGCAGGTATAGGCGCCGTGCTGGCAAAATCCTTTGCCCGGATCTTTTACAGAAACGCCATAAATATCGGCCTTCCCCTTCTTGACTTGGACACAGATCCGATTTCTGAAGGCACAATCATAGAAATCGATCTGATAAACGGATTGGTAAAAGACAGAGAAGGACATATCAACCTCAAAGCCACACCAATTCCTCCCTTCATGATAAGGATACTGGAAGAGGGTGGCCTTGTCCCTCATATTCAAAAACACGGGGACTTTTGTCTGGAATGATTTTGGTCTCTTTTAAAAACCTTTATCCTAAAAAACAATATTCAGGATCGAAAGGCCCGGGAGATTAAGGAAAGAGCAAAAGAAATCTCTGTATTTCTGGTTAAAATCCTTACTACAGGCTTTGGGCTAGGATATTTACCCGTCTGTCCAGGTTCATTTGGAACCCTAGAGGCAATTGGCGTTTATTTTCTTCTTTTAAAATTAAGCCCTCCCTTTCATCTTGGGATAATTATCTTCGTTTTTCTTTTAGGTGTGTGGATATCTAATCAGGCTGAGGTTATCTGGAAGAAAAAGGACCCGGGAGAGATAATAATTGACGAGATTGTCGGTTATTTAATAACAATGGGACTACTTCCTTTTAGCCTGATTAAAGCAATAGCGGGTTTTCTTCTCTTTCGCATCTTTGATATATTTAAACCCTTCCCGATTAGAAGAATAGAGCGAATAGGGGGGGGATGGGGCATAATGCTGGATGATGCAATAGCAGGTCTTTACGCCGCCTTAATACTTAGGGTACTCTTTAGGATAAGGATATGAACGGATATTTTTTTGTTTCTATATTAATTTTTATTTAAAAAATGACGAATAATATCATATGATAGATCTAATAAGACAGCTCTTATATCCGTGTCTTTTTATATTGGGATTAATAATTGGAAGCTTTTTAAATGTATGTATATGCAGGATACCAAGGGGGGAATCAATCGTTCTGCCTGCTTCTCGTTGTCCCAAGTGCCGTATTCCTCTTAAGTTCTATGATAATATACCGGTGATCAGCTATATCTTTCTTAGAGGGCATTGCAGGGGATGTGGTGAGAAGATTTCCATGCAATATCCTGTGGTTGAATTTCTTACATGTGTCCTTTTTCTCGCTGTTGGATGGAGGTTCGGCCCTTCATGGCCCTTAATTCCCTATCTTGTATTTACATCTTCTCTTATAATAATTGCATTTATCGACATTGAGCATCTTATTATTCCGGATATTATATCTTTGCCGGGGATTTTATCAGGTTTATTAATAAGTTTTTTACCCTTTATGAGCGTTAGGCCTCTTGATTCTCTTATAGGGATTTTTGCCTGGGGCGGATGTTTTTGGTTAATAGCGATTATCGGCAAATGGATATGGAAACGTGATGCCATGGGAGGAGGGGATATAAAGCTAATTGCTATGATAGCAGCATTTTTAGGCTGGCGGGGTGGGTTGGTAACCGTCTTCTGGGCTTCTCTTATTGGATCGATCTGGGGAGGGTTCCTAATGCTTATTAAAAAGAAAGGGAGAAAAGATTTGATTCCCTTTGGGCCATTCCTATGTCTTGGTGCCCTGATCAGTTTGTTATATGGACCGGAAATGATTCAGTGGTATAAAAACCTTTTACAGCTATA
>JBLIRS010000176.1:0-7171 GCA_049472415.1 bacterium
GAGAAGATTTAAACCTTGGCGCCAGGTTAAAGGTCAGGGGGGTACCCACTCTTTTTATAAATGGAAGGCGAGTAAAAGACCGTTCTTTGAATGCGCTTTCAGAGATGGTAGATCAAGAGCTTGCTAAAGGTAAAAGGGATAAATAGGATCTAAATTTCGGTGATAATAATAATATCCGATTCAAAATGAGAATCGCTGATTATTGACACCATCAATATTTATTGTATATACTTTATTATATAAGGACTTAAACAACCGGAAGGAATATAATAAATGATTAAATTCAGAAAAAAAACAGGACTTCTAGTTTTTTTATTTATCCTTTGTTCATTTCCTCTTGCCGTTATCGCTTCCGAACTTGCCTATCAATATTTCGAATCGGGCATTTCCTATTATGACCAGGGGAATTATGAAAAGGCACTGGCGGAGTTTCAGAAGGCAATACGGGAAAAATCGGATTTTGCTCAGTCTTATTATAATATGGCAATTATTTTTGATAAGCAGGAAAAGTTTCAGGATGCCATTGAGGCATATAAAAAGGTCCTTCAACTGGATCCGAATACCGGTATGATATTGGAAAATTTGGCACTTGACAGCTATCTGGCCGGCAATTTTAAAGACGCCATGTACTATGTAAAACTTGCGGAATCTAAGGGGAAGCCGATTAACAAAATGCTTGAGAACCAAATTTGGGCAGAGTATATGAAAGGGACAAGCGGGACTTTGATTTCACCTCCATGGGCTGACGAAGGGATGTCAAAATCCTTAAGGCGGGATATAGAGTCTGATATTTTCAGCCTTGAAAAAGAATTAGAACATAAAACAGTCACGGCAAATGATTTGCTTGAATTAGGGATAAAATATCGTCAAATCGGAGATATTGATAAAGCAATTGAAATCCTGAAAAGAGCGGAGACACAAGATCCTGGTAATTATAAGATACTTGCGGAATTAGGTTTGTGTTCTTATTTAAATGACGATGTGGGTCTTTTTATTAAATATATGGAAAAGGCCCATGATCTAGGCTATAATCCTTCCAAATCACTACTTGATCTTTATTCCCAGTCCATTCCCAAGGATTAATTTTCTCGCTTCCTCCAGGGAGTCACAGATAAAATCCGCATCCTGGAGATATTCTCCGGATAGAGATGTTGTTATTGCTATACATAATGCGCCCGCTTTTTTAGCGGATAATATTCCAAAGGGGGCATTTTCGATAACAATGGTATCTGCCGGCGTTATTTTCAAATCCTCTATCGCTTTCATATAAGGGTCCGGGGCTGGTTTGCCATTTTTTACGCTTTCTCCCGTAACAAGCACATCGAAGGAATTTATCAGACAGGAGGGCAGCACATAATCTATTTCACCCCTGGATGTCCCTGTCACCAGTCCAAGGCGGTATCCCTCGGTTTTAAGATCATCGATAAATGATTCAATCCCCGGAAACAGATGTGGAGAGGCGATTTTTTTAAAAAGTATCTCTTTTTCCCGCAATAGTTTTTTTCTTTCATCTTCGCTAAGTTGTATTCCATGGTCAGCCAGTATGGCCGATATACTTCCTATCCCCTTCTCTCCCTCTCTCTTGTAAATCTCCAATTTGTCTAAATTTACCCCCAGCGAGCGGAATATCTGGTCCCATGAACGATAATGATAAGGCATGGAATCAACAATCACTCCATCCATATCAAAAAGTACGGCTTTATATCTGTTTGTCATAAGTGTCGTTCTCCTAACCAAACTTCATTTCAATATAATACAGTCTGCATCAAGAATACATCAAGCATCAAAAGGTATCTAAATTTAATTCCAATATAATACAGTCTGCTTCAAGAATACATCAAGCATCAAAAGGACTCACGCACAAAATTATAATTGCTGTTCTTAAATGGGATGATAGCTAAAATCATAGACATTGGTAATTCTCCATCCTGCCTCTGAATATTTGAAATCCACCTTAAAGGTTACAGAGATTTTTTTATAGGCCAGATTCGGCTCTATTTTGTCTGCCAAGGCTGAAGTAAAGGTTTCTATTTCGATTTCACTTACAAAACGATCTTCAGCATGAGAAGGGAGAGTGTTGTAAGTTATCTTTGATTCTTCTGTAATAGAGAAACGGCTGAAGATTAAAATATATACTCTCATACAATCGATATACCTTCGTAGTAATTCATCTCTTTGCAATCTTATATGAATTTGTTTTCCGGAAGGTGATGAGAAAAAAGATCCCAATCCTTTTTTCGGTATTGGTGGGACTTCTAAAAGATCGATAAGGCCGCAGATATCCTTTTTGAGCATCAAGGCCATTATCTCTTCCGGGATTTGCCTTATCTGGTCAGAGGAGTAGTGCTCTATTTGGGCGTGGCTCAGTTTGGGGCAGGTTATAAAAAGAATGAGTATATACATCCCTGCTAAAAGGTCCCGAATTTTTATCTTGAAACAATTTTCTCTCATAGTTCAAGTATAAGTAAGGAAAAAGGCTGCTGAAGAGAGCCCAAAGATAAGAATCAAAAGAAAAAGTCCAATCATTTTTAAAACCATTCCCTTTTGAAAGAATCGTTGTGTTCCCAGTGCCATAAAAACGGCTATCGGGACACTCGAAGCCAAAAAATAGGATGCCTTTCCTGCTGAAAAGTGAGGAGTTTTTATGTTAAATATAATAAATGATATAAGATTAAGTAAAAGTAATACCAATAAAGGGAATGTCGAGGTATTCATCCTTTCCCTAAAATTTATGGCTGTTTCCTTTCCTGCCTCTAAGATGAAAAGGACGATCGGGAAAATACCCAGCCATAATAATATGGTGCCGATCCTTTGACGCCAGGGATCGGATTTTAAAAGAAGAAAATGAGCCATTGAGTCAAACCAGAAATTGGAATAAACCAGACTCCAAACATATCTGGACCTTGAGATTGGGATACTCCCCCCAGGGTTTCGTATTATTGGGTCATAAAAGGTCCTGAAATCGAATCCAAAAAAATCTGACAATTGCCTCTCCCCGGGGGGTTGCTCATTCATCACCTTGGCTATAAAAGGATAGTCCTGGCCCAGAACAAATGGGTTGCCGAAGAAAAGCATATTTCTCACATAATAGCCCCCGGATATGAGAAAACAGATGAGGATTACTGTCAGCAAGCTAAAAACATGTTTTTTCCTGTGGCCGTCATTGAAAATGATCCTTTGAAAGAGGCAAATAACAATCGTTATCAGAATAAGGATTCCGGTATATTTTGAGAGTAAGGCCAGACCGCTGAACACGCCCATAAGTATTGCCATAAGAGAACGAAGTCGAGGCTTCTGCATATATAGTATTAAAAGCCATAAATCAGTGGATATTAAAAAAGCGGTTAATTGCTCATTCCCGATCATTGAGCTAGTGTATATATGAACCGGTACAAAGAGAATAAAACAAATACCTAGAATAGAGGTGAGATATTGTTCGGGCCAGAGGAGATTAATACACAGGAGTACAAGCATGGCAATGGCTAAATTTAACAATGTAGAAACAATGCGGAAGATGACGTGCACCGGCCAGGGTGATTTTTCCCCAAGGGCTTTCCAGATGCCCGCCATTAAAAAATAGTAGAGGGGAGGGTGAAAGGTTGACCAACCCTCATTGGCTAGCGGAATATCCCAGCCTGATTTCATCTGATATATATACGACAAGTGTCCGCTGGCATCATAACCGCCCGCCGGGATAAATTTAAAATTGTTACTTACCCTGATAAAAGCGGCTGCCAGGAAGCATAATAAGAAGATCAGAAGGAAAACCTTTGAACGAGTCATATCTTTGAGGATTTAAACAAACGGTTCATCCAATACGTACCTGAAAATTTTTACCATTAAGGACACAGAGATAACAGATATATATTATAGGTTAAGATTTATGAATTTCAAAGTTAATCACTGATATATATTATTGGGTGAACCCAAATCTTAAATTGACAGAGGGATTTATTTATTGCATTATAATCTCTGGAGGACTTTTTAAATGATATTAGGCAAAAAACTCGTCGTCGTGTTGCCTGCTTATAATGCAGCCTCAACATTAGAGAAAACCTATAAGGAAATAGACCGCAGTATTGTGGATGAGATTATACTAACCGATGACTGTAGTTCGGATAACACATCCCAGATAGCTCGCGATCTGGATCTTATTGTGCTAAGACATAGCCGTAATATGGGATACGGGGCGAATCAAAAAACATGCTATGGAAAGGCATTGGAGATAGGGGCTGATATAGTGATTATGGTCCATCCTGATTACCAGTATACACCCAAGATTATCCCTTCCATTGCCTACATGCTTTGTACCGGATTCTATGACTATGTTCAGGGCTCCAGGATGTTAGGAAGGGGAGCTATAAAAAACGGCATGCCTGTTCATAAATATTTTGTTAACCGTCTTTTGTCATCATTTCAAAACCTGGTTCTGGCGCAGGGTTTATCAGAATACCATACGGGCTATCGCGGATTCACCAGAAGGATCCTCGAAACATTGCCGCTTCTTGAAAACAGCGATGATTATCTTTTCGATAATCAAATGTTGTGTCAGATTATTTATTTCGGCTTTCAGATCGGAGAAGTCAGTTGTCCCACAAATTATTTTCCGGAGGCCTCTTCCATAGGTTTTTTTAGAGGTTGTAAATATGCATCAGGAGTAATAAAAACCACCTTCCAGTTAATCGGTCAAAAATTAGGCATTTATAAAACACCTATCTTCAGTATCCATGGAAGGAAATTGATAGACCCTCTAAACTCAGAACGAGAATAAAATGGTTTTGAACGATTTGAGATGCGGATTATGCGGGGCATCTTCCTTTAAAAGAATTGTGCGGTTTAAGGAGTACGAGACTTCTGTCTTTTTATGCCGGAAGTGTGGTCTGATGGTAAGCCATCCGTTACCTGCCCAGGATAAGATCTTTGAAAGATATCAGGCAGATTTCTATTCGTCTGAGGGTAAAAGGTTCAAAGGCTTGATTGAAAACCTTTCCCGCCTTTTTCGTGTCAGGAGGGCGGGTTTGTTTCATAAACGATTCGGACCCAAAGGGGTCTTGTTGGATGTTGGTTGCGGCAGAGGCATAATGCTCAATGAACTAAAAAAACGTGGATGGTCTGTATCCGGCACCCAGGTATCGAAGACTGCCGCTGAACATATCAAAATGGGCTATGGCATCGATTGTTTCATCGGAGAGTTGCCTTTTGCACCATTTCTCCAAAATTCTTTTGATATTATTACCATGTATCATGTTCTAGAGCATCTCGCCGATCCTTTTCTTTATCTGAATTGTTGCAAAAAACTCTTAAAACCGGGAGGATATCTTTTTATTGAGGTCCCCAATGCGGATAGCTGGTCATCCCAGGTTACCAAAGATGCCTGGATGAGTTGGGACCCATTACATCACCTATATCACTTTACCCCTTCAACCTTAAAGCTGTCTATTAAAAAGGCAGGATTTGTTCCGGTGGAATGGGGACATTTTTCATGGGAGTATGGCCCCTTTACAACCCTGCAGAGCCTTTTGAACCTCTCAGGGACCAGAGATGCCCTTTTTTCCTTTTTAAAGATCAATCCAAATCTTGCTTCATCCGGCAAAAAGTCGGTTATGGATACCCTGTCGGTCTTTTATATGGCCTTTTTGCTGGCAACTCCCGCCCTTCTTTTTTCAATAATTTCTTCTGCCTTTGGGCATGGAGAGATTATTCGTGTTCTTGCCAAGGCACAAGAATAAACCTGAGTTTACCATAATAAATGGAATTGAAATTAATGGATTCTTTTAAGAGATTTTTTTAACCACAGAGTTGCCGGTTGGAATTCTCAGAATGAATCATCTATTATATACACATAGTAATGTGATATTATTAATATATTATATTTAAAGATCCCACCCCGCTTAATCTCTTGCAAATGACCAAATGTAATTATAGAAGAAGGATTGAGCATGACAAACAATGGTAAGCATCTTAAAAGTTCCAAGCCGTCGTCATCATTTTCATTAAAGAAGATATCTGCTCTTATAGGGCTGGTAGGGGCAATAATAGGAGCAATTATCGGTGGTTCCGAGATCTATAAACAGGTACGACACTCCAAAGAAATCAAAAGGGAAGTAAAAATATTACTTGAAGTGGGGGACCGCTTCGCCGAACAGTTTAAACTTAATAAGGCAATAGAAGAATACAGTAAGGCCTTGGAACTGGACAAAGAAAATACCGACGTTCAAAGAAAAATAATTGCAGCGTTGAGGCAAAAATTATACTTGGGAATCGGGCCATTGCCGGTTGTAAACGATGTTCTGTCTCAAATATACAAATTATATGCGCTTAATTCATCTCTTAAAAACGACATTGATCTGCTTCTGGAAGAGGCCAGGATCCTCATTTATGATGATAGTTTGCACGATGCGTTTAAGGTCCTTGAAACAGCCCGCTATAAAGCCCCGGACGAACCGGAGGTGCTATCTCTCTGTGGCCTTGTGCGTGCATTAACCTCACCTGAAGACAAGTCAGAGGGCCTTGATCTCCTTGAAAAGGCCATTGAAATGCAACCAAACAATGCGTTATATCACTACCATATGGCCCGGGCGCTTGATCATACGCAGGATGTTGCAGAATCAATCCGGGAATATTATAGAGCGGCAAAGCTCCTGACATCAGAAGATATTTGGTCTAGAAAGCTACAGGAGAAGGCGATTAAAAAGTTGGATGACTACTTTATGCGTTTTTTCAGAGACGATGGGGCATTAACTACATCCCTCAATATCCCTTTGAAAGAGCGCGCCCTTATTTATGAATATGTTATAGGAGAATACGAAAAGTTATCTTCCAGGTACAGGCAATTACAATATTCCCGAAACGGATATATGGCAATGTTGTTTCATGAACTGGGAGAGTTTGAAAAGGCTGATCGAGAAATCAGAAAAACGTTTAATAATTGGAATATCAGTTATAAAGATTCGGTCGAGGACTGGAAGTCTCACATGTATGAAATCCCCTGGGTTGAATTACACATCAGGATTCTGGAGGAGGGTGCCCTGGATCAGAATACCCTTTTAAATGCCCGCAGCTACTTACAGGCATATTACAAGGAATATTATAAAGATAAGGTAAATTCCAAGAAGGAGGAATATTACAAAGAGGAGAAAAAAGACATTGAAGCAAAGAAATCCCGGGAAAT
>JBLIRS010000177.1:0-7161 GCA_049472415.1 bacterium
AGCCACATCATCTATCCATGCGCAAAGGCCTTCGCCGCAGATCCCCAAAAAAATCGCGGCGATCACGCCGGAGAGCGTCTCGTGGATACTTAAGATACGGCAGGATCACGTCATTTTTATTTCCGCCGGTCCCGTCGTAGGTGATGGATATGATAGGAATCCCGATCGTCTTTTCTACCTTCCTGTAAATAGCCTCACTGATTAATCCCGGACAGCAGAAAATGGGATTGACATTGATTATGAGCTTCAGCTCAGGGTAATTTTCCTTGAGATAATACACCTTCATAAGATTTTCAGAGGTCTCCCCCCCGTGTCTGATTGTGAAAAAGTGTTTTTGCAGATAATCCAATTGGTTGCGGCCTGACCGGCAGGGCAGGTCAGATAGAATCGGTTGTGCAATGGCGGTTAATTTTCGGTTGAATACATTGAGCATATTGAAGACTACCTTGTCCCTCAGCAGGTAGATATAACGGCCGTCCTCCCACTGGGTTTGAAAATGTTTATCCTTGAGCAGGTTCACTGTGTCGATGAAAGGTACGGTAATTACTTCGGTACCGGCTTTTTCACAATACCTTATCATCCCTTGATTGAAGGTTTCGTTGTCCCGAACATACAGGTCACCAACGATGCCTACCTGCGGCAGGGTACCGCTGTATATATCAATCTTTAAAAAATCTGCGACCACCTGCCTGAAAGTCTCTTCCTTTGATGTGCCTTTAGCAAAACATTCAAAAAGCTTGTCCGAGGCCGTGCTGCAACACCTGTCAGTTGTACCTGTTGTCTTTTCCCTCGGACGGATCTTATGGAGGATCTTTTGCACCAACCCCGCCAGGGCATAGGCCATATAAATCTCATAGATGAGCTCAAGGGATAAATCTGTCGGGAGAAATCGGGTCACCAGAATATCCACCTTTTCCATCCCCTTACCCATCTTTTCGAGGGTCTGTTTGATCATCACCGGATACTGGGGCAGGTTGCATGCCAATTCTGCTTCGCTGTTACAGAAAAGGGCGACTTGTTCCGGATTCAAACCATGCCGGCATATGGTATGGCGTGTCCCCTGGGTCAATATGTTCACCGGCAGACACTGGCCGTCATTAATCAGGAGGCTCTGGGAGACGGTATCCGGTGTCTGTTCAATGACCAGGGCCTTGATGCCGGCGTGGGTAAAGGTACCCTGAATCAGCCGGGCGCTTAACAAGTCATACCCGGGGAGCAGATAGGTTTTATCCTCAAAATCGTGCTTCAACGTGATAGTGGGCCTGTGTGGCTGTTTATTAGCGCCCCGGAAATGCCGAAAGGTTTCAACAGCCGCCTCCAGACGGGTATCATAACCTTCGGCAGCTTCGTGTTCATCAATCTGGAGGATCAGATAGGGTTTTCGGTAGTAATCCATAATGACCTTGAAATACTCCATAATGAAGGAGTCCGGTGCACATTTGAATGCAGTGACATACACGGAGAAGAGACCATCAGTCCGTGCAATTCTTTCGGCTGTTTTAATGATGCGGTCGCCATAGTGCCAGTGGTTCAGCCGGATAAAGTCCCTGGCCGCATCGGATGTCTCATCATCGGTGGGGATCATATCCATATAAAAGGACTGGATACCCATTTCAGCCAGCTTGTCCGGAATCCTCTTGTTGAATGTATGATGTAAGATCAGGTAAGGACGCCCTATCAGGACCACGCCGATATCGTTGGAGGCTCCGACCTGGTCGCGGAACAGATACTGCAAATCCGCTTTTCGTTCCTCAAACCACTCCCAGGCCAGAGAAAATGCCTCTTCGACCCTGGAAAATGTGGTTTTGTATTTTATCGCGTCCGGCAGATGGAGGTATACCGTTCGGATAGTTTCATCAATATTTTTATTCAGGTCCAGGACCGGAGCGATTATCTTTGGCCCAAGGTCCAGTCCGGGTATGTTCTGAATCATAGGCACCGCATAATGACAATAATAACAGTAGGACTTTTTTTCATTCTCATTTATATTTTCAAAAAGCTGCGGATAAAAGATAAAATCCGCCTTCTGTGCCAGATCCCTGATGTGGCCGTGGAAATCAATGATGGGGGCGCAGAAATCAGCCCCTGCTATTTCCTTCCCGGCTGTGATATGGGATTCTTTTGTAGAGGAAACGATCGTGGAGTATCCGAGCCGCTTGAAAAACAACTCCCATAAAGGAAGATATTCAAGCATACACAGTGTGGCGGGCAGACCAATCTTGAAAGAACGCGTGCTGGTGTTATGCTTCTCCCGCGTCAGTATCCCGGAGGAGAAGATCTCTCCGCGGATCTCAAGCATATTGAAATGAATGCGGTTCCTGATGCGGGCAAGGGAAATCCCCGGACGGCGAATAACGGATCGGATGCCTCCGTGTTTGAATTCATGAAACCAGTGAGCGCCTGTCGTCATTTTTGACTGTCCGGCATCTTTGGAAATTGTGAAAACCTTGCGATGGTCCCGCAACAGATCAAACCTGGACCGCTCTTTTTTTCGATACCTGGGGTCCTTTTCATCCCTGCCGCAAAGATATCCCCATCCAAGGGATTCGCCCTCAATCTCGATGGTCTTGACCTTGCAATGATTATTACAATAGTTGCAGACATATTCGCCTGCAACAATCTGCTCGGTATGCAGTTTCTTCCGGAAACCGGATTTCCCCGAAAATGCCGAATCCGCCATTTTGAGGCAAACGCCAAGCGCCCCGGTGAGGTGGCAGAATTTTGAAACATATATGGGCCTCTGTAATTTCTGTTCAAATGCCTTGACAAGGGCATGATTCTTGGCTGTTGCACCTTGAAAGGCAATATGTTCGCCGATCTTGTTAACATGTGCCACCTTTGACAGATAATTATCCCGGACCGAATGGAGCGCTGCAGCCAGGAGCTCCTCTCGGCTGTAGCCCAGGCTGAGCAAATGATTCAAGTCCCGCTGCATGAAGACGGTGCACCGATCGCTGATCAGGGGTGCCGGATGCCCTTCGGCCAGGGCTGCATACTCATTAAGGAAGACACCGAGCCGCCGGGCTTGCTCCTCAATGAAGCTGCCTGTGCCTGCCGCACAGACATAATTCATTACAGAGAAGGTGACTGTTCCGTTGTGCATTACGGTGAATTTTGCATCCTGGCCACCGATTTCTATGATGGTATCAATTTCAGGTCTCAAGTGATATGCAGCCCTGGCATGGGCGGTAATCTCATCAACACAATATTCAGCCCTTGCTATCTTCTGAATGAATTTACGGCCTGATCCTGTGGTGCCTGTTCCAAGTAAAGAAAATCGAACTGAAAAGCATTTTTCCAGGTCTTCTATGGCCCTGGTGATTTTCTGAAGCGCGGCGATCGGCTGTCCTCCGGTCCGTGTATACAGACCCACCACCACAGTCCTCTGGCGATTCATGAACGTTGCTTTAGTGCTTGTTGAACCGATATCAATCCCCAGATAACAATCAAGGACCGTATCCCTGTAAAGCGCTTCATAAATATCCACTTCGACGTCATATTTCACATAGGACTGCCATGCAGAGAAGTCCGGAACCTGGCCCTTTGTTGACGAAAGGGGTGCATAAAAGTATGATTTTAAAGGGGAGGGGTGATTAAGCAGGCTATTTAAGGCAATGGAAGTTTGTTGTTTTATGGCATTGTATCGCCGGGAAGCAGCCAGCGCCGCCCCGATGGCCCCCATATATTCACTATCAGGGGGTGACTGCAGGGGCTGACGCACTTCCTCTTCCAGATATTGAATGACCTTTTTGTTTCTGCTGACACCACCGACCGTGACAATTGGCGGAAGCAGCTCTATTCCATGAAGAAGGGTGTTGCTGATATTTACGGCCACCCCGTGACACAGTCCGGCAGCAATCGCTGGTAATCTATATCCCTGCTGTTGCATATGCACCAAATCGGTCTTGGCAAAAACCGCACAGCGTGTGGCAATTTTGGGTGGCATTCCCTGATAGCTCTGGGCAAGTTTGTTCAGTTCGGCGCTTCCGGAAAGCCCCAGTCGTGCTGCCTGCTGATCAAGAAATGAACCCGTACCAGCGGCACAGGCAGGGTTGGATATGTATTTTTTGTACAGTCCATCCTGGTCAAAAAGGATCAGGCCAAAGGTTTCACCACCCATGGTGAGGATGGAGCGCGGGTTTGGTATATAGTGCTTTACCCCCTCAATGATTGCCACTTGCTCATTGACTTCAATACCAGTCTTAAAGAATTCGCGGCCTTTTTCAGCAACCACACCTATAGTGGTCACATGTTGAACGGGAAGTTGCAGGATCATGGCTTTTAGTTCGACATAGACATTTCCATTGTGGAATTGATAATCTTTGAAAACGACAGAACCGTTGCTGTCCAGTAAAACAACGGCAATGGTTGTGGTGCCGACGTCTATTCCCGCTATAAGGTTTTCATGTGTGACAGGCACCCCGGTCACGCCAGGCTCGCAGTCAGGCCCTCGACATCCATGAATACATCAAAGTAGTTTTTCGCATATATGACCACATCCGCCATCTCAGTAAGCAGTGAATCAATGCTGATAATCTTGATTCTCTTTTTATTGCCTCTCATTCTCTTCAGGAAAAAGAATAGTGCATCCCGCTCGGCACAGGTAATCCCATTGAAATTAATGGCAAGGTGTCCCATATTCTCTTTTAGATAGGTATTAATCCTTTTTTTCAGCTTCGTCGCCGTTATCCTGTCAAAAACGCCATGGAGATCTACAATCAGGAGATGATGGGTAGCATATCTCAATCTTGGTTTTATGGTAAGAATACCGCTACCTTTAAGGGCAGCAGGTTGCATTAAATTTGTGGATATTCTGTATTCAGTGCGCTGCAGTTTTGCCTGCGGATAAGCACAGTGGTTTAATTTAAATCTTTCCACAAAAGCAAGCACCGGAGCTATGACTGAAAGGATCTTGTTTCTCAGACCGCCTGTGCCAATCTCATTAACGATGGAGCGATGATTATGTCTGATTCGCCGGGCCACTTCTTCTGTGGGAGCGTTTCTCGCGGCAGTGGAAAAAAGCGGCAAAGCCTTAAGGCATCCCTGCCTGTACTGCTCTGCCCGCTTTTTGAGAAGTGGGTCAGTTGAATTTTTGAATCGCTGGTAACCCTTTAACTGCTTTTCAATATACCTTATGGCTGATGGGCCCAGCCTGCGGTATTCCTCATCATAAATCTCCAGAATCAGTTGTTCCATTTTTTGCTTTCCGATATGTGGATGGTCAAATGCCAAGTGAAACCCGTCCCAGTTTTTATGTGGCATGTCAAGCAGCCTGCCTTCCTGCTTGAGCCTATCAAACAAGGGTGTGCTGCAGGCTGGGGTCAGAATAAGAAACTGGCTCAGACTTGGATTCAGGGATATGAGATATTCAAAATCTTCCCAGACTTTTTCAACCGTATGAAAATCATGACCTATAATAAGGGAGGCAAGGGTGTTAATACCATGGTTGTGAAGGTTCTCAAAAATTGCTTCGATATCTAAACCTTTTAATTTCTTATAGTTGGCCTGCCTGGATTCGACCCCGATCCAAATAGTCTCGATTCCCATCCTGACTAAATCTTCAAGATTCCATTGAGCTATCGAATAAGCACTTGCAAAACAGGAAATCTTTATTGGATTTTCTGTATCTCTCTTAACACAGTCAAGATACTCTGCAGCCCGTTCTTTCTGGAGCAGAAAATCCTCTTCAATAATGCCGATAGGGAGGTTTGGATTGCCAAGGATCTTTTGCACCCGTCTGATTTCACGGTGAAGATCTGTCCCTGTCTTTAAAAGAGGTATATGTATCCTTTTATGAAAATGAGATGTCGCACAGAACTCACATCCATGAGGACAGCCCAGCCCCGCAAGAACCACGGCGCCTTTCATCATAGGAAATCCAAGAATCTTACCTATTGTCGGGCACACAACATGCTTTTTAGGTTCGTTATTGTGAATTTCTCCCAAAAGCCGCCTCATAAAGTCCACCCCTTCCTCTCGACAGACATAGTCGCCATACTGATCACATTCAGGAAGCATGGTGCCGTATCCACCCAATACTATTTTAGTGTCAGGTGAAACCTCCTTTACCATCCTGCACATTTTTTTCATTTTGTCGAATGTGGCGATCACAAAACTGATTCCAACATAGTCGTACCTTTTTTTCAGCTCGCGTTTAAATTGCTTCATGGTAGGGTATTGCAGAACGGTTGTAGGAGTCGTTATGTTCTCGGCAATATATTCCAGCCCGTATGAAATATAGGTGGACCGCAGGCTGAAAATTCCCTGTGAGCGTGTGACCTGGGCATGAAAAAGCTCCGGCATTACATGACTGGTGCAGTCATCAGTGTCTGCTCCAAAAGGTGCACAAACAGTTGATAAAAGTACTTTTTTCATTAACCTTTCCTTATATTCAATATTATCCTCCAGGCCGCTGTCAATATTTCAAGACTAAACCTCACGTTCCAACAGCAAACTTGTTATAATTAGAATTGCTAATTACATCTGCTCTGAAGGCGAAAGCACAGAGATGATTTTTTGAGAAAATTCAGATCAATATGAATATGTATCTCTGTAGAGAATAAAGATGAGTATAGCAATTATTAAGATTAATAGTCAAAACTGCATTTATTGTGCCTTTTTATATATTTAAAAAACAGTCGTAATATCAATCTTAGCAGAAGCTAGGGGGAGTTATAGAAATTAAGCAATGTCTCAAAATGGGACGATTGTTTAATCAGCAAAATCCCATAACAGGACTGTATAGGAAAGTTATGTTCAATGGGCATGCTAGGATTTGGATAAGGTATATTTTGTAGAAACCAAATCAGATTGCAGCCTTTCATATTGACCTAAGAGCATTTTGAGATGGGGCATTGACTGTTTAACTGCTCTAACTGTAAGTGCCAATCGGGCAAGGTTATTGGCGAGTCAGCTAAAAAGGATATATCCATCCTCCATCGTGATTGTCGGCGGGATTCATGCCTCTCTTTTGCCTGAGGAATTTACTGATGTCGCAGATCATGTGTTGATAGGAGAGGCTGAAGGAATTATTATGGATATAGTGGAGGGGAAATTTAAAGAAAAAATCATTCACGGATCAAAGGTAGAAGATATGGATAGATTACCCGTTATCAATTATGGGCTTCTGGATGGCATAGAAAATTTAAAAATATTACCTGT
>JBLIRS010000178.1:0-7149 GCA_049472415.1 bacterium
GAAATTTTCCCGAATAAGCTTGCTGTGTCCTACTGCTGAAGGGCATGCCGTTTTGCTCTGTGCCTTCGCTTGCATTAAAAATAATTAAATACAAGAAGTTACATTTTTGTGTGAGAGCCTTTTTAACTACACAAATTTATTCAGGAAACCCTAAATTATATTCAAAATCCCAAAAAGGACTACTGACATTCTTGGGCAACACACAACGTACAGTAAAGCAGTAAATCTCTGTCAAAATTAAAAAAAATTTTGAAAATATACCTTGACATTTAACTCCTAAATTTGTAGTTGTCTGACAACAGACATCAAGGTTTGGGTACAATTAAACCCAGATTTTGTCCCGTCATGATGGGATAACCGGTTATAATCCCCTCGCGGCTCTTAATTTGTACAGCTCCTAATATAAGAGATTGAAAAGCGAAAAATTTGGACAAGGTGGGCGCTTCAAGGAACGGTAGAAACAGGCTAAAACTACTGAAGGAGGGTGAATGATGCGTGTGGAGAAATAGTCATTGCGTCATGGTTTAAAAGGGAATAACTAAACTTTTGAAAGGAGGATTTATTATGTTCAATCAAATAATAAAAGATTCACAGGTAAAAGGAATCATGGGCTTAGTAAAAATTCTGGTCACTATTGTGCTTGCAATATTATTTTTCACCGCACCATGGGCAACTAAAGTAATGGCAAAAGATAAAGTCTGGAAGTTACAAATTCAGTCATTTACAGTGCCAGGTAAGTATAATTGCATGTGGGAAGTTCCAGAGAAATTCATAGAACTTGTTAAAGAGTATACCAATGGTCGAGTAAATTGCAGTTTTCATCCTGCTGGAGAATTCGTTGGAGCACGTGAGATATGGACGGCTGTTGCTGCTGGAAGTATTGAAGGTGGAACGACTTTGGATGTATATCAAGGTGGAACGCATCCTGAATTTAACTTTGACGTGGGTGCTATTTGGAGCATTGATGAGTATTTTGAGGTAATGCATGCAGGAGCACTTGATATTTTGAACAAACAGGCAATAGCAGAAAATGTGAGGATTATAGGAACCTTCCCTCTGATGAACTATTACGCGGTTTCTATGAAAAAGCAGCATATCAAAACATTAGAAGACCTTAAAGGAAAAAAAATTAGGGGAATGGGAGGGGCAGCCAATATCTTCTTGAAGGAGGCCGGTGCAGGTAGTGTCACCCTTCCAATGTCTGAGGTTCCCCCAGCGCTGCAGACCGGAGTAGTTGAGGGCATACATACCGGTTGTGCTGGTTTATATGCAATGCGACTTTGGGATGTAGCTCCCTATTTCACCGCTACATATAGCGGAAATTTTGGTTTTTTCTTTCTTATTAATGAATCTATTTATCAGGAATTCCCCAATGACATCAAGGCGGGCATAAAGACTGCCCAAATAAAACTGGAGGAGTTCTATAAACAATGGGATGCAAAATTTTGGAGAGAAATAAAGCAAGATGTGGAGAAGAAAGGGATTAAATGGTATGACCTTACCCCCGAAGAGTCGCTCAGATGGAAAAAATTACTTACAAAAGCATCTGTCTCTTGGGTTATGGAAAGAAATCCAAAGCTGGGGAAAGAGTTGTTTCAAATTGTTGAAAAAGTTAGTGGTCGAAAAGTGCTGCAATAGAATTTGAAGAATTACTCTTTTAAACGGAATTTAAAATTAAACTGAGGGATTAAGTGTCAGAACTAAACCTCTGGTTTGGCTGCTATGAAAAACAAATTAAAAGTCAGGTCAGGGGTTTATTTCAATTTGTTAACAAATAAATTATAAACCTTAAAAAGAACGCGGTTGACAAGAAAAGGAAGATAGTAATTTATGGCTTGGTATGCACAATTACTAATTGTGGTAGCTGCGATTCTTACGCTATTGGCGATGAGGATGCCTCTTGGTTTTGTCTTTGGTGTAGTTGGAGCTGCTGGGATTCTAATTCATTCAGGTCCTACCTCGGTAATAGCCATTGTCCAGCAAACACATGACATGTTAAGTGATTTCGTGATTATAACTATCCCTTTATTCGTGTTAATGGCTGAATTGTTGTCTTCTGGGGGCTTTATCCCTGATTTGTACAATAGCGTCGAGAAGCTAACCGGACGTTTGCGGGGTTCACTATCAATTGCCACCATTATTGCGAGCGCTATCTTTGCTGCTGTATGTGGCTCCAGCTATGTTACGGCTGCATCTCTTGGGAGAATGACACTACCCGAGATGCTAAACCGGGCCTATGATAAGAAACTGGCCGCTGGGAGTGTAGCTGCAGGCGGAAGTCTTGGCATTCTAATTCCCCCCAGTCTCGCATTCGTTATTTATGGTTATATGAGTGGAGCATCTATTGCTGCCCTCTTTATTGCCGGTGTTATCCCCGGTCTTTTGCTATCTATCCTTTTTATCTTGAATATTGTACTGCTTACGAGGATATTTCCCAATATAGCAGGCTTGGGAAATAAAGTGAGCTGGAAAGAAAAATTCAGAACCACATCCAAAATCATGCCGGTGGTTATATTGGCCATTTTAGTGCTTGCCAGCATTTACTTAGGGATTGCAACACCTGCTGAAGCCGCCGCAATTGGGAGCATTTTGTCTTTGCTGCTCTGCCTGCTATACCGTAGGCTAAAATGGAGCATGTTGATTGAATCGCTGCATAGGACTATCGCAGTAAGCGGATTTCTGCTCCTTCTCATGTGTACGGCTAAGATATTGGGCTATATGATGGCAAAGGTCGGGATCATGTATGGGCTTCAGGGGTATCTTTCTGCTTTACCGCCATGGTTATTTATACTGGTCATCTATCTCACGGTAGCAGTACTGGGACTATTTCTTGAGGGGACAAGCATCATCGTACTGACCACTCCTATTTTCGCACCTGCAGTTAATGCTATGGGATTCGATCTCACCTGGTATGGGGTAATTCTGGTTTTATTCATTGAAGTGGCATTGCTCACACCCCCAGTAGGAATGAATTGTTATATTGTAGCAGAGATAGGTAAGTCTTTACATATTAATCTTGAGGAGGTATTCAAGGGAGTGGTTCCGTTCATTATTGCACTGGTCATTGCTATTATTTTGATTACCTTAATTCCAAGCCTGACACTATGGTTGCCCTCAACCATGAGATGAAGAAGTAATTGTTATGATTAGAGTCATTTACAGATGGTCTATTAAAGCCATTGAGATAATTTCAATTGCTGGTGTTTCACTAATCGTTATGGTTACAGCATACGAAGTGATTTTACGTAACTTATTTAATAAACCGACGATTTGGACCAATGAAATAACCGGATATTTACTTGTTTGGTTAGGGATGTTGGGAATAGTGTATGCCTATGATAAAGGAACACATGTTAGCGTAGATTTTGTTTTTAGACGATTAAATATTAGGGCTCAAAGATTTCTTAATGTGTTAACGGTATTTTTAATACTTACATTTTCGGTACTCATATGTATTTATGGATATAAATATTGGTGGCTTGCATATTCAAAAGGATGGAGACATTTTGGCATGCTTGATGTTCCAATGAGCTATACACGAATAAGCCTACCAATAGTAGGAATCTTTTTGGTTTTCCAAACCGGCATTGCAACATATGATAGTATCCGTAATTTTTTTATAACCACAAAAAGAAAAAACGATAAAGATAGCATCTAATTTGATATTTTCTATCTATCATACTGCTGTTTTTTGCTTTTTAATTTGTCAGCTCTACGGCATTTCAAATGGTCTTGAGGCCATTAAATTGAGGAATTTATGATTTATCTGATAAATAATAATATGATATCTGAAATGGATTCTGTTTAAAACAATAACCTAGAGACGTCTAATGAGTAGACATAAAATAAAGCCACTAATGCTTTCAAAGGTACAGAGCGAAAAAGGCCCTATGACATATTTAGCCTATTACGGTCAGCCCATTGTTCGGACTTATGTAATGTGGTACATTCACGCGGCTGAAAAAAATCTTTTAATTGACACTGCCATAGAGGCAGAAGATTATAGAAATTACCATCCAGGATTCAATAATTTGCCATTTATCTCAGTCCAGACTTTCGAGGAAGCCCTGGCGGAAATTGATTGTGAGCCGGATGATATTGATATTGTTATCCAAACACATCTTCATATGGATCATGTTTACAATACTCATAAGTGCAAAAACGCTACTATTTATGTACAGGAAGAAGAACTTAAGTTTGCTTTAAATCCGCATCCAATCTTCGAAGTTCTCTATCCAAAAGAAATTATTAGTAAACTAAATTTCGAAGTTATCAAAGGCGATCAGACGATTCTCCCAGGGATATCTGTAATGTCAGTCCCCGGACACACACCTGGTGTTCAGGCTGTTATTGTTGAAACTGAAAAGGGAAAGGCTGTCATAAGCGGGTTTTGCTCCATAATGGAAAATTTTTTTCCGCCTGAGGATGCAAAAATAAAGGTGTCACCATTTATAAGCTACCCTGTTATCTCCCCCGGTATCCATACAGATCCTTTGCAGGGATATGATAGTGCCCTAAAAGTAAAGGAAATAGCTGACATAATCATTCCAATGCATGATCCAATTATGGCTGAATTAGAGCAAATCCCGTAAGCTGACTAAATGTGAGAGTGTATCGATTGGTGGGAAACGGGCCATATTGATATTCTTTTAAGTTTTATCCCTGTTTTATAACGAGATATTTTTGAAAAACTGAATTTTTGTGTAATGTCCTTAAAATAACTTTTATCAAACTCATCCCCACCATTCTCAAAATGGTGCTGAAAACACCTGATGTGGAGCGTTTCGATTCCAGCCTTAGTATCATACTGTGGGACTTTTTTGAAACCCCATTGACAAACCTTTCATTGGAATTGGGTCTATCCTATGTTGACGAAGACTATGACGAAGCGGATGATGACAATTATTCAGCCGGTCGCTGGGCTCTGAAGTATGATAGATTTTTTTTCGACAAGTTTCTGCAGTTTTTTCATTTTCAGGAAGGGTACGTCAGCCTCGAAGATATCAGTGATTTACTGTTTAGAAGCAGGTCAGGGTTTCGGATTCCTGTTTACAAAAGTTTCAACGTAACCGCTCAATACAACTTCGACTGGAATTCAGAACCTGCCCCGGGTAGGGAAGAAGTGGACACAAGATACATTTTTTCACTGGGTTATCAATATTAAATACGGAAGAGGTTAAATCGCATCCTTTTTCGATCCCAAGGTAAAAAATCAGGGGGCAACAATGAGATACTGTAAAGCTTTCACGATGGGATTACTTATTATTCTTTTTTCCGTACAGACGGGAGCTGCTTTTGGACAATTCACGGATATACTCAAGAGCCTGAAGAAAACGATAGGTATGAATGGAGGAGAACTGTCCACAAGAAAGATCATCGAAGGACTCAAGGAAGCCCTTCAAATCGGTACGGGGAATGCCGTGGGGCTGGCCTCAACGTTGGATGGGTATTACAAAAACCCCGAGATTAAGATTCCGCTACCCGAATCGGTTCAGAAGGTGGAAAAAATCTTGAGAAAGGTGGGTTTCGGGTCAAAAGTGGACGACTTCGAGATGAGCATGAACCGGGCAGCCGAACATGCGGCGCCCGAGGCTAAGGCTCTGTTCATCGATACCATTAAACAGATGTCATTTGATGATGCCCGTAATATTCTTAATGGAGATGACAATGCGGCAACCCTTTATTTTAAAGACAAGACGTGGGATCGTCTCTTTGATAAATTCAAGCCGATTGTCAATTCAGCCATGTCAGAAGTCGGTGTTACGCGGTATTACCAGGATTTGGACCGAAAAGTGCGCAGTATCCCATTCGCGGACCGCATGAGTTTCGATCTGGACAAATATGTGACTGAGGGCGCTCTGGACGGTCTTTTTTACATGGTGGCGCAAGAGGAGAAAAAAATCCGTCAAAATCCTGCAGCCAGGGTCACCGACCTCCTCAAAGAGGTGTTTGGCGGGAAAAGCTAAATAGCGTCCCGATGAAAAATCCGTTTAGACTCGATTTTCGATTCCTAATTTTCGATGTAAAAAAAGGAAGACATATAAAGCCTGGGGATTTTAGGGATGGAGATGTTTCTAAAGCAAAATGATTTGGGATAAATCTATTCAAAAAGCCATTTAAGCTAAAAGAAGTAATCAATTGGCTTGATCAAATTGAGAAGAACACTGACCAGAAAAGAAAAGTGTCAGATTGGTCTTTGAAAAGGATACCACAAATTTTGGAACAGTAACTTATATTGCTTTCACATCCCCAAGCTATTTGCTAGGCCCGAAGAGTGGCGTTAGGTTTTTAGATGATTAAAATGGGGTTTTACCACTTATACCAAATCGCAAATTTATTTGCGATGGGGGATGCCTTTTAGAGGATTATCAAGAAAGCACAGGTCTGGGAAACCGCCAAATTTGAAGCTGAATCATATGATATCACAACTTTCGCTTGAACTGAGGTATTCTCAATTAATCACCACTAAAAGCATATTTTTAGCTATTATAAAAATGACTATTCAAAGAAAAGTGCATGCACGTTGTTTTTTTTGATATATTTTTTATCCTTACCTACACTTTTCTCCTGTCGGCTTGTACGATCTTTACACATTGTGAGACGCCAGCGGAAAAACAAGATATAGAATCCTGGCTCGATTCAACAGTCCCCTGTCTTCTAAATAAATATAAGGTTCCAGGCGCCGCTTTGGCTATAATAAGAGATGGTGAATTAGTCTATTCAAAGGGTTGGGGTGTACAGCGTGCTGGTGAAAGCTCTCCAATTACTGAGCAAACCGTTTTCCCGGCAGCATCTTTAACAAAGCCAGTTTTCGCTTACGGTGCTTTAATGCTCATTCGTGATGGGATGCTTGATTTGGACCGATCTCTCTCTGATTACCTTAAAGAGCCATATATTCAAGGAGATGATCGGTTACAAAAGATTACAGCACGTATGGTGCTATCGCACACCACAGGTTTTCCTAATTGGCGACCCGGATTTTGGACCGGTTCCCCGAAACCACTTAAGATTCAATTTGAGCCGGGCACTAATTTTCGTTATTCAGGAGAAGGATACAATTATCTTCAACTGGTCGTGGAGAATATCACAGGCAAGCAGCTTGATAATTATATGAGAGATGCTGTGTTTAATCCATTGGGCATGCATGAT
>JBLIRS010000179.1:0-7111 GCA_049472415.1 bacterium
GGACGCTCGTGCTCTTAGCCTATTTTGTGCCTTTCATAGGAGGGTTGGCTGTTCTTGTGACTGGGATTTGGCTATTTTGGAGAGTTTGTGAGAGAAGGAAATTCCCTGGATGGTACCTATGACATGATATTCAGCATTTATCCATCAGACCCTAACTCAGGCCCTCTGTGGACAGAGACACATACAAGTGTGGATGTAAGCAACGGAACTGTAAACGTGCTTCTTGGAAGTAAAAAGAATCTTGATGATCAACCAAAGGTCACCTTCGATGAAGAAAGATATCTGGGGATCACCATCGATTGTGACCATGATCCCAACACCAAAGAGGAGGAGATGACACCAAGGCAAAGGATACTGCCGGTTCTCTATTCTTTTAATGCTGACAGACTGGATGGAAGAGACAGCAGCGAATTTACCACCCCTCAGACAGACGCAGGAAGGCCGGGAGTTGTAGAGCATCTTTATGAGGGAAACACAAGATTGGTGGATAAATATCTGGATAAAGGGGCTCAGGCTTTGGATGCGGATAAATTAGATGGTTATCATGCGACTA
Source organism: bacterium (assembly GCA_049472415.1). GTDB lineage: Bacteria > SZUA-182 > SZUA-182 > DTGQ01 > JAFGSM01 > JBLIRM01. Next base: position 554 of record JBLIRS010000179.1, read on the forward strand.
CATCCGGCAGTGATGAGAATGCCATACCGGTTATAAATTCAGGAACCACTTATAACAATCTACGGTCCGGGTATGCCAGCTCTGCAGGTAGTGCAGGCACTTGTAATAGTTGTACCTCTGCCAGTAGCTGCAGCAGTTGTACCGAAGCCAGCAGAATAAATGGGCTCAGGTTCGGCCCTTACCGGCTTTGTAGTTGGAGTAACCATCCGGCAGCACCCGGTGCAGTTATGACTGTACTTTTCCCATATAACTGGAGCAGCGGTGTCTGTAAGAACATGGTATGTGGCTTTGGCTGGAGGGGTTGGGAGCTTTGGGAAATCGATTCGGGCGGAGGTCATAGAAGGATAGACGGAGGTGGGTGTTGAGCTTTATTTTGGTTAATCCTTTCAATTAAAAATTGAGTTTCTTAGAATAAAAAACCTTTAAACAGTGAGGGCCCGGAGATGAAAAAATCTCGAATATCAGTCAAATCCATCATCATAGGGATATATGTTATTTCTCTTATCTTTTTTGCCGGCGATGCGAATGCGCAATGGATAGAGCAAACGATAACTCTCAAACCAGGATGGAATGCTATATATCTTGAGGTAGAGCCGCAGCCGAATCAGTGTGATGAGGTGTTTAAGGATTTACCCATTGCCAGTGTATGGTTTTGGAACCCCAAGCTGTCTACGGTTGAATATATAAAAAATCCGGCCACACTTTTACCTGATGAGCCACAATGGCTGGTCTATTTCCCCCTTTCCAGTCAGGAAAGAGTATTATCAAGGCTTTTCAGCGTCATAGGTGGAAAGGCATATCTTGTAAAACTCGAAGGTGACCAGCCGGTCAACTGGACAATAAACGGCCGGCCTTGCATGCCAAAGATTCAATGGAAGTCAAATTCATATAATTATGTTGGATTTCATGTCACCCCTGGAAATGAGCCATTTATGGGCACATTTTTTTCATACTCCTCGGCGCATGCAGGTCAGGATATTTATAGGTTAAACGAAAATGATCATTGGGAGAAAGTGAAAAATCCGGCAATCACCACAATGAATAGGGGTGAAGCCTACTGGGTATATTGCAAAGGTCCTTCTGATTATGTAGGACCAATAAGATGCCGGGTACGGCAGGGAGAAGGGCTTGATTATGGAAGGACATTAGTGGAACAGGAGTTTAGTATACAAAACCTTTCAAACAATGCTGCAAATATTACATTAGACACCTCCAGTTCTTTAAATCCTCCGGATCCTTCTCAACCTTCGGTGGCAGGAGATGTTAGATTATTATACAGGAGTTTTGAACAAGGGGGATGGACACCGCTTCCGGCTTCCTTGTCACTCAATTTGCAGCCCGGTGAGGAGAGAATTATACGCCTGGCTGCAAAGCGCGCTGACATGCCTGCAACAGGGTTGTCTCAATCCATTTTATCTGTAAGGGATAATAACACCGGCAACAGGATACGAGTACCGGTTACAGCCTCAGGAAGCGGGGGATTGGCATATGAGACGAACACCATGAGAAAGAGGGTTGGTGAGGTAAGCAGGTATACCGGCCTCTGGGTGGGCAGTGCATTCATAAACGGTGTAAGCCATCCTGAGGGCCATGATGATCCTGACAATCCCGACAAAGCCACTGCCTCGGAGTTTGAATTTCGTCTTATCGTCCATGTGGATTCAGAAGGCAAGGCGACTCTATTAAAGGAAGTGATTCAGATGTGGAAAAAAGGGACCTGGACAAAAGCAGACCCTAATGATTCCAGCAGTGAAGATATTGTAGATAAACCTGGATACTTTGTTCTTTTTACAGATGATTCCCATATAAATGATCCTAATTATACCGGAGCAGGCCTGCGGAGTGGTGAGCCCATAGGCCGGCGGATAAGCTCGGCGGCCTTCAGCTTTTCCGATCCTATAGATATGCAGGGCAGCTTTTCAGGGGGAATGCTTTCCTGCTCCATATTAATCGATGCTGATGCTCCAACAAACCCTTTCAAACACAAATATCATCCGGATCACAATAATCTGGATGAGTATTGGGAAAAATACAAGAAAGAGTCTTACGACATTACACGGACTATTAATCTGGAATTTACAGCCCATGATCCCATGATTTTAGACAAGGCAGGCAGTGTCGCAGAGGCAGAGGCAGCCCAAAGCCCTGGCTGGGGAGACACTGACATGGGAGGAATCTATAGAGAGACAATTACGGGATTACATAAGAGTGCAATTAACACAAAAGGATATTTCTATCTTCACAGGGTAAGCCCTGTTGCTCTTTTAAATGACGGCAGGTAGTAAATCAAAAGAATATCCGGAATGACACTAATATATTTAATAAATGCTTCTTTGATATAAAAGTAAGGCCTTGAAAATAAAATCTAATAAAGGAAGAGGAGCTTACGATATGGGACAATCTATTGGGAAGGGATTTATAAATAAAGCAATAAGCTGCACAACAAGCTACATATGGATATTGCTCATTATACTTATTATGACCACTTATGGGACCTTTTCCGAGGCAAGGGATATATATGTCGGACAAGCTGAAGAGTTCAGCATCATTCAGGGGGCTATAGATGTTGCAGTGGATGGTGATGTTGTTATTGTAAAGGATGGTACGTATAAGGGGATAGGGAATAAAAAGATTAGTTTCAAGGGAAAAGCGATTACTGTGAAATCTGAGAATGGATCTCAGAATTGTATCATAGATTGTGAACAGGATGGGAGAGGGTTTCTTTTTCAGAATAATGAGACCTCAAGATCTTTTTTGGATGGATTTACTATTATAAATGGAAAAAGTACGGAGACTTTATATGGAATGACAATCGGAGGAGTGATTTATTGTTATTCCTCTTCACCAACAATAATCAACTGCATCATGAAAAATAATAATGCTGACATCGGAGGCGGGATTTATTGTCACTTGGCGTCTCCCATGATAGAAAATTGCGATATCAGTGAAAATAACGCCAATTTTTATGGTGGCGGGATTTACTGCTACTCATCCTCTTCACCTACAATAGATAATTGTACCCTGATGAACAATTCTGCTATCAATTATTACGGGGGCGCAATCTTCTGCGATTCCTCATCTTCCCCAAAAATAAATAATTGCATTATCAGTGATAATAATGCCAATTACGGAGGAGCAGGAGTCCATTGCGAATCTTCCTCTGTTTTGAAGATAACTAATTGTATAATTGTCCGTAACAAAGGGAAAAGTGGCGGCGGTATCTATTGCGAATCCTCATCCGTGCCGGAAATAGTCAATTGTGTCATAGCAGGCAACAGGGCGGAAAATGGGGATGGGGGCGGTATTTATTGTGCTTCATCTTCATCCCCCAAAATATCCAATTGCACCTTTAATATTAATTACGCAAAATCGAATGCTGGCGGGATCTTCTGCTCTAATTCCTCTCCTGTAATTAAAAATTGTATCCTATGGGATGATACGCCAAATGAGATTTATGGCGCTCCTTCAAATGCAAATGTCACCTATTCTGATATTAAGGGAGGATATTCGGGCACAAAAAACATCAATGCCGATCCTCTGTTTTTTGATCCTGGCAATGGCGATTACAGGTTACGTTCCGGGTCCCCATGCATTGACGTAGGTGACGGGATTGATAAATTATACTCTGATCTGCGGGGTTCTCTGAGACCCATTGATGCAAACGAAAAAAATGAAGGCAATAATTTCGATATGGGGGCCTTTGAGTACTCAAATTATAATAACGATTTAATTATCAAAGCCTTTCAGGAAGTGAAACTCATTGGTTATTATGGACTTACGAATTATGATAATGAAGTAGGATGGATAAGCACCCATGAGTTTCCTAAAAATGACAATAGGATCTTTATATCCGAAGGGAATTTTAATTTTTACAGGATAAGGCTCGCGCTTATCAAAAAAAACGGCAGGAGGATTAATATTAAAGAGGAAAATATCTCAACCAGCTATCCTGAAAATCTGATTCAGGCAGAAGGGCTTCATGTATGGTCCAGGCTCTTTCGGTTTAATCAGGAGCATTTGGGAAATTGGTATTTACGCATTGAAATGGCAGATGACCCTCATCAATATTTAGAGTCAGACACCCCGATAGAGATTAAACAATCGGAGACCCATTCATGGATTATTGGCCAATCCATATCACCTCCTGAATACGCAGATCCGAACAAAAAACCTGATATCCCGGAACAAGCACAATCTTCGTTTTATTGGAGTGATTATGCAAAAAAACTCTATGCAGTATCCCCTGTAACAGCTATTATTAAATGGAAAAATCCGGATGATATTCCTATTCCTGTTATTGGCAAAAATATTTGGCCGGATCAACCGCAAATCCATATTGCGGAATCTCCTCCGGTAGATCTCACACCTTCGGAAAGCGGGTATAGGATAGTGGAAAAGCGTTTTGAAAATTGCGATTCTTTTATTAATACCCATGATGAATTTACAGCCACTGTGGAAGGATACAGTGTCCTTGCTTACTGGGAAATAGATCAGGACAATAGTGAACCGGTATTCGAAGTGGTGCGTACTCGTTATTGGGACGATCCCAATATATTAGTTAAAACTGCCTGGCTCATCGGGAAGGAGCTATCGGATAGCGGCCATAATACTTCATGTGGAGACGGCTACGTATTCTTTCTAATGGCCCGCTATGATTATAAAATCTACGATAGGGAAATCCATAGCGGCCAGATTTTTCCAGTCAATAAGGACAACCTGACCGATCCCAATGATGAAATGGTTGTCGTCTGGTATCAGAAGGGGATTACCAATGTATGCTGGCCCGGCAAACCGGTACACTATAATTGCCAGTGGCCGCAGGATGCGGAAAAGATCATCATTGCCCGTCAGAACGGAAGCGGGGTGATTAATGAAGCCATCCATGGAACCGATTGGGAGATATATATTCAAAATGATGCCAATCAACCCGGTTTCAATCCCAATGATGAACATGCCAAGATTTTCCAATATAGTAACGGACGGGCTATCTTTGCCCTCAGGGATGATCTGGGTTCAGAACTGACATCCGAGCCCTATGTATTGATGAAATATAAGGAGTCTGCCACCCATCTTTGGGGTTACAGGGTCTTTAAGGTAATGCGGGAAGAAGTACCCTATCTTTTCAGTGACTGGGCACACCTTTCAAATGATCCTGATGATCCTGCCTACGATCCTAACACCAGACACGATCCCCCTTCAGATCCCTATGAAGGGAAAGCGGGTGTGCTCATACAGCCCCCTTTCCCTTTAACTGCCATGAAATATTGTGAAGAGAATGCGGCCGTTTCCGGGCCTTACTTTGAGGACCGGAAAGAGCGGCATTGGGCAAAGTCAGCGGGTGATGACGGCGGTCCTGTAAACATTATCATGCGGTATTATTATATAATGCAGACAGGTTTTTATCCTGACGAGGCTCATGGCGGGCCGCCTGTCGGGGCACATATACCCTGGCTGGACGCTGGCACCGGCATACCTGTGGATGTTACCTATACGATCACCTGGCCTAAAGAAGTTCCTCAAATGAAAATAGGCTCAACTCTGGTTAGCACAAAGTATGGTTTGCCTGCTATTGATAAACAGTGCAGTGTGGATATCATCTACCAGCAATCAATCGCAAACGGAGGCGGGTCGAGTGTTATATTCGTTGATCCCATAAATATCCGCATGGTCGATCTGAGCAAGATACCGGATGACATTATCAAAGAATATCATGGGGATGCAGTAACCTTCCCGCAACTTTCCCTTGCCCTTCGCAGAAGGATAAGCTATGAACCGGATCCCAATGATTCGGAAAAAGGATATCTGAAATTTAAAGGAGAATATATTCAGCCCGTAACAGGCTTTGATTATGTGCTTTTAAACGTTATGAGTAAAAACGAAAGGGATGAGCTGCTTGAGCTGAGCCTTGATCCCTTGTGGCAGAGTGCTGTCAACGCTTTATATGCTGCTACCAAAGACCCTGTCCAGGTCAATGATTGTAATGTGGACCCGTATGAGATGCTTGCCCTCACATCAGGATTTGCTCAGGGCACAGGCTATGTGACTCTGGCCATGCAGAATGCGGGAGTTGAGAAATGTACTGAAGATTCCCCTATAAGTCTGGAAATCATCCAGGTGACAGCCGATCTGGATAAGGGCGGCCTCATGGTCATTACACCACAGTGCCCCTTTGACGAGAAACTAACTCTACGATACAAGCTGGATTTTGCCGGGCGTCCGGAGGATTATGAATTCCATTGGAAATCCGTGGCTGATAATGAGGGCATACCTCCTTCCGAAGATCCTGATGATTGGGATGATTATCTTATCAAAAAAGGTGCCGTGGATATTACGATTAAAGGTCCGGGACTCTTTACCCTAAGCGATAACTGGTTTATCTGCCGTTACCGTTACACGGGTGGAGACATGCCATGGGACGGACAATGGAGTGATTGGACAGATCCTCAACTGGCCGTGGGCTGGATAAAGAGAGTGGTGGGTGAAATCAATCCATTCACCCAGAGGGCCACTGGCGGCGGCATAGAAGGTGCGGAGAATTCCTTTTTCTCATACAAAGAC
>JBLIRS010000018.1:0-19464 GCA_049472415.1 bacterium
AATGAAAATTTAAGGAATACATTATTTTGCATTTTAAAATTTGCATTTTGCAATTTGCAATTTTTCACAAGTTACCACTGGGATTTTGAGAAGTTACGCGAAGCTTTATATGCGTCTGCTACATTCCCTATATAGTGTAATAAATGGATAATAGACAGATAAACTTATTAACAATTGATATAGAAGATTATTTTCAAGTATCCAATTTTTCTAAAGTCATTAAATTTTCTGATTGGAGCAAATATGAATGCCGTGTCGAGAGAAATACCTTCTCTGTTTTAAAGTTATTAAATGAATATAATATTAAGGCGACATTTTTTATTTTAGGATGGATTGCAGAGAGATATCCAAAGCTTATAGACACCATTCACAGAGAGGGGCATGAAATATCCTCTCATGGATATGACCATAAGCTCCTTACCCTTAAGTCAAGGGAAGAATTCAGGGAGGATCTTAGAAAATCAAAAAGAATTCTGGAAGATATCATAGGTAAAGATGTCATTGGATACCGTGCACCCTCTTTTTCCCTCAATCGAAAATCTCTGTGGGCCTTAGAAATCTTAAAGGATGAAGGTTTTAAATATGATTCCAGTATATTACCAATTCATAATTACCACTTTGGAGCTTCTAAGAAGCTCAGATTCCCTTTTATTTTAAATGGAAGCCTATCTAACGCTTTGGATTGTCCAAAAATTATTTCTAAAATAATCAAACCCTTTGATCCAAAATATCCGCTAAATTTACCAAACGAATTTATTATAGAATTTCCTGCCTCCACAATAAGGATATTTACAAATAACTTTCCTATTGCAGGCGGTGGTTATTTTAGATTATTTCCTTACCAATTAACTAGATGGGGACTTAAAAAAATTAATGAAAAAGAAAAAAAACCTTTTATTTTCTATATTCATCCATGGGAATTCGATAAAGATCAACCAGTTATTAGAAGCGCTTCTTCTTTGTCAAAATTTCGCCATTATATAAATATAAATAAAACAGAAAAAAAATTAAAAAAATTATTGATAGATTTTAATTTTTCCAGAGTTAGAGATGTCTTAGGATTTTAATGATTAATAGAGTCTGCTTAAATGACATGAAAAAAATGAGAATATCCGATAGAGATTTTCAGGCAAAACCTTTAAATACAACAAATAATAAATCAATGTTATCAAATAGAAGAATACTGGTTGTTTCCATAATATTGATAATTGGAACAATTTTACTGAATCTATTACCAAATAGCAGGGTAATACCTATTAAAAAACCTCTTGAATCCTTTCCCAGAAAAATAGGTGATTGGGCTTTCAGTGAACGAGTGATTTTTTCTGATAAAATTTCCAATTTCTTGGGAGTGGATGATTATATTGAATTTAAGTATATGTCTCCGGAAAATAAAAAGATAGATTTATATGTAAGTTATTTTAGCAGGCAAAAAGAGGGAAAGGGATTTCATTCACCTAAAAATTGTATGCCAGGCTCCGGGTGGGATATTGTTCAGTCTGAACCTGTAAAATTGAGAATAAGTCATTCAAAGCCCATTACTATTGAAATTAACAAAATGTTAATTCAAAAGGGATCTGAGCGGGCGATAGTGTTTTACTGGTTTCAATCACGAGGCCGATTTATTAGATCAGAGTATATGCAAAAGATTTATCTGGTCTTGGATTCAATTTTAAAACATCGCACTGATGGTTCTTTTGTCAGGCTCATGACATTTATAGGCAAGGGAGAAATGGGACAAAAAGAGATGGATTATTTGAAAGAATTTACTGAACAAGTTATTCATATTTTAAAAGAATATATACCGGATGCTTGAGAAAAAAGAACCTTAACCTTATTTTCAAAGGGATCTTGATAGAAAAAATGAATATTCAGCAAGGGTTAACTATAAACAAAAAGAAATTTATTAGCCTGCAAATTGGCTTGATTGCAGCTCTATTTTTGGTTTTATATTATCCTATTATCCTTAGTATGGTTATGGATTGGAAAATAAATGATAATTATTCACATGGATATCTGATTCCGGCTATAGCCGGATATATGATTTGGTCAATAAGGAAAGAATTTGAAGATCTTAAAATAGGCCCAAATAACTGGGGAATAATAGTAATTTTTGTTGGCCTTTTTCAATTGATAATATCTCGAATAGGTTCAGAATTCTTCTTGCAAAGGCTTTCTATGATCGTAGTCTTATTCGGGATTTTTTTATTTATGGCAGGAAAACCTATTACAAAGAAATTCTCGTTTCCGATTTTATATCTTATATTTATGATCCCCATCCCGGCCATACTATGGAATAAGATCGCATTTCCTTTGAAATTATTTGCATCATTTTTAGCCACTAACATAATAAATTCATTGGGTATAACTATTTTGAGAAGAGGAAATATCATATATCTGGCCAATATGACACTCGAGGTTGTTGATGCCTGTTCCGGACTACGTTCTTTAACTTCATTATTGGCTCTTAGCGCTGCTTTTGCATTTTTTACCAAACACTCCAAATTTAAAAAGTGGCTATTGTTTCTTTCAGCCGTTCCCATAGCCATATTGACAAACATTATAAGGTTAACGTTGACTGCCGGATTTGCCAGTAAATATGGTGAGAAGGTTGCAGAAGGATTTTTGCATGGATTTTCGGGAATGATGGTATTCTTCCTTGGCCTTTTATTACTATTCTTTTTTAATGTTTTCCTGTCTAAAAAAAATAGTAAATATTTTTTTAAATAAAAAAACCTAAAATGCACATTTTTATAAAGTTGAGAGTAATAAATGAATGAACCCGATCTTTATTCCAAGATTGCACATAATTTTATAGCCCCGCTTTGGGCATTTAAGGAAGGCTCTCCGTATTTAAAACACCTTAGATATCTTGAGAAATCACAATTTTTCCCTATATCACAATTGAAAGAGATTCAGTGGAATAAATTTAAGAGATTGATATCCCATTCGTTTAATAATTGTGATTTTTATAGAGAGCGATTGGCTGCAAATGGAATATCACCAGAAGATATTAAAAGCTGGGATGATTTATTAGCCATCCCTGTTTTAACAAAAAATGACATAAGGTGTGAAAAAGATCGTATGATCGCAAAGAATATCCCGTTTAAAAAGCTATATCCGAAGAAGACATCCGGCTCTACCGGGGTATCACTTGAATTCTTTGTCGATGATGATAGCTTGCAATGGAAAAGGGCCTGTGCTATCAGACATGATCGTTGGACTGGTTGGGATATCGGGGAAAGAATAGGGGCCGTTTGGGGAAATCCCTTATATAAAAAGAGCTTGAGAGGTTATGTCAGAAATCTTCTCCTTGAAAGAACAGATTATCTTGATACCCTTAGGATGGATGAGAAGGATATGCTGGAATTTTATAAGAGTATTCGCAGGAAGAAACCTACCTTGCTTTTAGGACATGCCCATTCTCTATACCTTTTTGCAAGATTTTTAAGAAAACAGGCATTAGATGGGATCAGGCCGAAGGGGATTATAAGCACTGCTATGGTATTGCATGATTTTGAGAGAAAAGAACTGGAGAAAGTTTTTGAGTGCAAGGTTACAAACCGGTTAGGCTGTGAAGAAGTCAGCCTTATTGCCTGCGAATGTGAAGAACATAATGGCCTTCACATAAACATGGATACATTGATTGTAGAGTTTATCATGGATGGCAAAAATGTTCGACCCGGTAAACCGGGGGCCATAGTGATTACAGACCTTACAAACTATGGTATGCCCCTCATCAGATACAAAGTAGGTGATGTGGGTATTCCTTCGGATGAGAAATGCCCTTGTGGACGCAGTTATCCATTGATCAAAAAAATAGAAGGCCGGACTGCTGATTACATAATAACCCCTGACCGGCAGTTGATTTCGGGAATCTCACTTACTGAGAATTTTGCCATGCTTATCAATGGAATTAAACAACTGCAAATTATTCAGGAAGAAGTGGATTGTCTGATATTAAGGATTGTCAAAGGCGAGAATTTCAATAAAGAAAGCGAAAAACAGATAAGTGGGCTTGTTAAAGAGCGTTTCGGACAAAGCATGAAATATACCATTGAATTTATTGATAGCATACAATTAGAGGGTTCTGGTAAATACCGTTTCTGTATTTCCAAGATCAAAAATCCTTTTTCCTAGTTATCCCTTCCCTCCTTTAAAATTATAAATAAAATAAATAAATGATCAAACAAAGGGATTTTATTGTTTTTTCTGATGACTGGGGAAGACTTCCATTTAGCTGCCAGCATATCATGAAGCATTTCTTGAATAGCAATAGGATTGCCTGGGTGAATACAATAGGGATGCGCAGTCCGAAACTGACAGCTTATGATGTAAAAAGAAGTTTTGAAAAGCTTAGGATGTGTCTTTCATCCGGTTCGAATAATAAGCATTATCATCCCAATCTGACAATATTGAATCCTTTCATTATACCTTACAATCACATAAGTGCGATAAGATTTTTCAATAAAAATCTCGTTGTTAAAAAGGTTAAAAATGTTATGTTAAATCTTGGGATTAAGAAGCCCATTGTGTTGACCACCTTCCCCAATGCGGTTGATTATATTCATGCATTTGAAGAGATTGCCGATATCTATTATTGTGTGGATGATTTTACAAATTGGCCTGGCGTTAATCAGGACCTTGTAAGAACAATGGAAGAGAAATTATTGGATGAATGTGATCTGGTTCTGGCTACTTCTAAAGAATTATGCCTGAAGAAAGAACGAAAGGGTAAAAAGCCCGTATTGTTGCCTCATGGCGTTGATTTTGATCATTTTCGCTCAGGGTACAGGGAAGATAAGATGCCTGAGACATTAAGAGGCATACCGAAACCGATCATTGGTTTTTTTGGAACCATCAGTCCATGGCTTGATTTTGATCTCATGATAGATATGGCAAATGCAAGGCCTGATTGGTCTTTTGTTTTTCTTGGCCCGGCTGATACTGATATAAAAGATTTAGCCAAATTCGGAAATGTCTATTTTGTGGGCAAGGTCCCATATGAAGCACTCCCGGAATATGCAGTTGCCTTTGATGTTGCGACCATTCCTTTCCTGGTCAATGAACTTACGGTAAGTGTAAATCCCCTTAAGATCCTTGAATACCTGGCCTGTGGTCTTCCTGTCGTTACTACAAACCTTCCTGAAATAAGGAAGTTTTCAGATCTCGTCTATATAGCAGATGGCCCTTTGGATTTTATCGAAAATATAAAGAGGGCCTTATCAGAAAATTCTGAAAAATTGAAGGCCCGTAGAATTGAGGAAGCTAGAAAACATTCATGGGGAAGTGTTGCCGAAAATTTCTCTTTGCTTATAGAGAAATTATATCCGATATAAAATCTCTCCAAATATATGTCCAACTTTCCATTTATATCAATCGTTATGCCTGTTAAAAATGAGGGCAGATTTATTGAAAAAACCATCAAACAATTGCTGAGCCAGGACTATCCGAATGATTTATTTGAGATTATCGTTGCAGATGCAATGTCCAGCGATAACACCCGAGATATTGTTACCAGGCTTTCCAAGAAGCATCCACAGGTCAAATTAAATGATAATCCTAAAGGACTTTCCAGTGCAGGGAGGAATATTGGTTTCAGGGTTGGAAGGGGAGATATCTTTCTCATAGTGGATGGCCATTGTTATATAGATAACAATCAACTTTTAAAGAGTATTGTTAAGTGCTTCGAAAAAAGTGGTGTTCAATGTTTAGGAAGGCCGCAGCCGCTCGATCCTCCGGACCTGACTTTTTTCCAAAAAGCTGTGGCCTTGGCCAGGGGCTCCCGCATCGGTCATAGCAATAATTCTTTTATCTATTCGGATTATGAAGGATTTGTAAGCCCTGTGAGTGTAGGAGCGATTTATAAAAAAGAGGTTTTTGAGAAAATCGGTTACGTGGATGAAGATTTTGATGCCTGTGAGGATGTTGAGTTTAATTATTTGGTAGAGAAATCCGGGTTTAAGGGATATATAAGTCCGTCCCTTACTGTTAAATATTATCCCCGTGAAACACTCAAGGATTTGTTCAGGCAGATGATACGCTATGGTCAAGGCCGTTTTAGATTTATTAAAAAACATCCGGAAGTAATAAATTTGGATATGCTCTTTTTACCTTTGTTTGTATTTGGACTATCTGTTCTGTCCTTTTTTATAATTTGTACTTCGGTTTGTAGTTTGTGGCCTTTATCCACTTTCTGGTTTTTTGCTTTCACTCTGCTTTCAGGGGCATATGGTCTGTATTTTTCATTGATTCTGATCGAATCTTTGAGGATTGCTGCAACTAAAGGTTGGCGCTATTCAAGTTATCTTCCTTTTATCTTTTTTGTCATACATTTTGGTTTGGGGTGGGGATTCATAGAGGGAATATTGATAAATATTTTAAGGAATAATATTTAATCATATTTTCAACTAATTGGTGAAATTTTAAATGTCAGGTATTTTTGGATTAATAATTAAAGACTCAAAAGATAAAGACCTAATTTATAAAATGTCTATTCCCTATGGAGATCCTTCTTCCATTTCATATTTTTTTGAGAAACAAGCAGTACTTGCAGCAAAAAGAAAACCTTTCAGTACCGGGAGACAAGATGAATATGGCTGTTCACCTGATAAAGACATTCACCTTATAATTTCAGGTGAGATAATAAACCGGCAAGAAATAATAAACTGGAAAAGGGAAAAACTAACCCAAAAGAGTACGGATGCAGAAATAGCCGCATGTTTATTTGAAGAATACGGTTCCGAATGTATTAAAAAAATGAGTGGCCAATTTTGTATCGCGGTTTGGCAGGCAAAGATAAGAAGACTACATTTATTGTTGGATAGAGTTGGAGGTCTACATAATTTATATTATACATTAACCGAGAGAGGTTTCATATTCGGCTCAAGGATGCATTCACTTATTGGGATCCCTGGAATCAAAAAGGAAATAAATACCAATTCCATGGTAAATTTTTTCGCAACCGGTTATATACTCCCTCCTGAAAGTCTTATTAAAAATATATATAAACTCCGTCCCGGAGAAGAGGTTATTTATGAAAAGGGGATAATGCGTTCCCGTATTTTGGATAGGATCGAGTTTTTTTCAAACGGCAAAAAAGATATTTCTAAGGAAGAATTTTGTATTAAATTAATCAATTCTATTAAAAATCTTTCCAATGAAAGAGAGGCTGCTTTTCTGCTAAGTGGAGGAATAGATTCAAGTATCCTTGTTGCGCTGGCATCACAAAATCTTGCCAGAAAAATCAAGACATTTACCGCATCATTTCCTGGCCATGAAATCGATGAAAGCAAATATGCCAGAATTATTGCAAAAACCTGTGATTGCGAAAATGAAACAATAGAACTACAGGGTAATTGCTTCATGGATGCATTACCTGAGATCATATGGAACCTGGATGAACCCGCCCTGGATTTTTCAGTAATACCCGTCTATCATCTTTTCAAACATATTAAAAATAAAACATCCATCATAATAAGCGGGGACGGCCCTGATCATATTTTGGGAAGATATTATCCTCTGGCTGCCAAAAGATTTATAGCAAATAAGAATAAGTTTTTTAGGCTTCTTCTAGGAAAGATCCCTGTAACTTTTATGAATAAGATAGCAAGGGCGGGAAATGGTACATTACAGGATGCTTATAAAGAAATCTATATGATACCTAACTGGGGTACAAAAAATGCTGACACCATATTGAATTTTCTCTCAAAAGATTTTACAAACCAGATTAATGGTAATATGTATTTTTTTGATATGCCTATTCCTGATGAGGATTCTTTTGAAGCAATTTTTGAGGTGCTGTCATTTATCGACTTTTATATTGATGGTTCATTTGGTGTGTTTTCGAAGATAGGGAAAATGGCGGCCGCACATGACATGATTGTGCGTGAACCTTATCTGGAAAAAGAGGTAACTGATTTCATGTCAAACTTGCCATTAAGAAGCAAAGTAAGAGGCAATGCCCTGGAGCTCTTATTAAGCAAAGCAAAAGAGAAATATTTCTTAAGATATGAATTGGGGCCCGGAATATTGCCGTTAGAAATCATTAATAAGAGAAAAGGTGGATTTGTTCCGCCTCTTAAATCATGGTTGAAGGAAACCGGAGTGTGCAATCTGCCCCCCGAACGGCTCCTTTGCCCTACTGTCCTAGGTAATGGATATTTTAATCCTTCTTATTTGAAGAGGATTTTTTCAGAGCATCTAAGTGGAATACGTGACTGGTCTATAGTCATTTTTGCGATTCTCTCCTTTGACCTGTGGGTCAGGATGATCATAGAGAATGATTATAAAACCTTTCCGGGCTGGAAATTAAAAGAAGTCTATCGATAAATGCCAAAGATAAAGATTGCATATCTGATCGATACGATTGAATCACCTACTTGCGGTACTGAAAAACAACTCCTTCTCCTTATCAAGGCCCTTAACCAGTACAATAGTATATTTGAACCATATCTTTGTTGCCTTAGATCGTCTGAATGGCTTGAAAATGAATTTGATTTATGCCCTTTACATGTTATTGGAATCGAATCCTTTAAAAATCCTGTTTCTTATTATCGAATCTTACGTTTTTCTCATTTCCTGAAAAGAGGAGGATTTAATATTGTCCAGACCTTTTTCAGGGACGCTAATATTGTTGGGATATTGTGTGCAAGGTTTGCAGGGATCAAAGTAATCATATCTTCCATAAGAAGTCAGGGGTATTGGCATACTAATGGATTTGAATTATTTATTACTAAGATACTTAATCGATTAGTCACTCATTTTATTGTGAATTCCGAGAGCACAAAGGTTTGGGCCCGTGAGGTCGGGCATATACCAAAAGAAAAGATACAAGTGATCTACAATGGGATTGATATTAAACCATATCGAGAGGTTTCTAAAAAAACAATAGAGAATTACAGAGAGTCCTTTGATATCAATGATCATTCACCCGCAATCGGGATTGTTGCCAATCTTAGGCCTGTAAAGGGATTAGATATCTTTTTGATGGCAGCAAAGCTTGTTAAAAAGGAAGTCCCTGCATCAAGATTTATTATTGTGGGAGATGGAGAGGAAAGAGATAGGTTAAAAAGGCTTTCTAATGAACTGGGTCTTGAAGATAGTGTGAGATTTCTTGGTAAGAGAGAGGATGTTGTGAACATTGTTAATGCCTTGGATATTGGTGTCCTTTCCTCTTATTCTGAAAGTTTATCAAACTCTGTCATTGAATACTTAGCTGCAGGCCTCCCCGTTGTATGTACCAATGCAGGCGGTTGCGACGAGCTGGTTGAAGCTGGGGTAAATGGATTTCTTGTGCCAAAAGGAGATTATCAGACAATGGCAAAGAGTCTTTTAAGGATAATGATGGATAAGGATCTTGCATCCGATATGGCAAGAAAAAACAGGCAAAAAGCAGAGGATGTTTTCTCAAACACGACCTTTCTTAAACTTTATAGAAAATTTTACCAGGAAGTCTTCAAAGACCGTCCTTCGATAGATTAATGTCAATGAATCCACTTTTATAAACCATTATACAGAATAATGAAATTAAAATACTGGAAAAACTACAAAGACAGGATTTGCAGAGAAGGATTATTGAAAACGATTATCTACTATATGGGAAGTCATCTCCTTCCTAAAGCCGGTTTCCAGCTAAAATATCTTTTTGAATATCAACATGGATTCTCATCTTCCCAAATATCCTTGCCTTTGGATGTGAAATTTTCGGTACTTCATAAAATGTCAGATTTAGAACCCGAAGATATAAAAGCACTTAATGATTTTGAAGGCAGGGAGTTGATTGATCGCTATGAGATGGAATTTGAGAATAATCATAAATGTGCCATCGCACGCAAGGAAAAGTGTGGTCTTGTCTCAGCGGGCTGGTTAACTCCGGCGCCGCCTCAATTTTCTGTGGACGGGGAGCCATCTTTTCTTTTAAGGGATGGTTTCACCCTTCCAAATATGCGGGGTAACGGAGTGTATAAAGGGATTATAAGGACTTTGTGTGAATATGTGATATCCAGTGTGAAACCCGATTATCCGCACATATTTGTTACATCTGTATTTTCCAACTGGGCTTCTATCCGGGGTATAGAAAAATCCGGATTCAAGCGTATTGGAGTAGTTGTGGTTGTCTGGGGTAGGCAGTGGGTTCATTTTTATAAATAATAGCCAGGCTGTTTTTCTTTATCTTCAAATCCAAAGGCCCTTAAAAAAATATGATTTCTGAAAAAAATAATAATCTTTTAAAGCAGACTAAGATGGATACCCAATCTTCGGTAGCCTTGGAAATAATCAATAGGGGAGATGTTGCGCCGTGGATTCTTCAGGGATGGCAAAGGATGCTTCAGAAAAGTAAAAGTTTGTTTACTATGTACCAGTCCCCGGAGTGGTGGGACCACTTAGACGCAAAATGCAACGACAGTGAGTTATGCCTGATAATTGCGAAGAACATAAAGGGGGAGTTAATAGGTGTCTTGCCTCTTCAAGTTACCACCCATGTGCTGAATTTTATGCTCGGCAGGTTTTTGCTTATGAGACTTTCGTTAAAATCGGCTATCGTTCTGGGTGGTCAACCATTGCTTTCTGAATATGGCGATGTCTATGGTCATCTTTTCAACTTTGTTTGGTCTGCATTGCCTGATTGTAATGCCATTTACATGAAATCCGTTCCCAGGGAATCTTCTGCCTGGCAATTTTTCGTATCCTGTCACTGGCAGTCAAATGATTACTTTATTTATCGTCCGGATGGGGTGCGCACCTTTCATAGCGTGAATTTGCCGTCAACATTTAATGAGTATATATCTAAGTTCAGCAAGAAAAAGCGCTATAACCTCAAACGGCAGGTGAGACTCCTCAGGGAGCACTTTGATGGGAAGTTGAATCTTATCTGTGTTGACTCAGACCATGCTGTCGATGAATTTGTTGATGGAATGGAATCAGTCACATCTCACGCCTGGCAATATCGCCAGAAAATCCTGAAGCTTTCCGACCTTACAATGAAAAAAAAGGAATTGAAGGATCTGGCACTTCGTGGTTTGTTACGATCTTATCTTTTGAAGTGCGGCGATCATTACAGTGCTTTTGTATTGGGGTATCAATTCCAGGAGATATTCCATTATTCCGATATCAGTTATGATGAAAGATTGGCTAGATTCTCTCCTGGAAATGTTATGCTTTATATGTTGATTGAGGATCTTATCAGCCGTAAACCGCCTCAATGGATTAATTTTGGCATAGGTGATAGTGAATATAAGCGACAGTTCGGAAATTGTCTGAGCGAGGATACGGATATTTTACTCCTTAGGAAGACTTTTCTTAATAGACTTCGACTTGGGACTCATATGACATTCCGAAAGAGCCTCAAATGCGCAAAGTTTTTATTAAGACGGAAAATATCCGATTTATTTTAATCAAAGGAAAGGTGATGTACGAATATGCCCTCTATTGGAACTGATCAACTATTAATACAAATTGAAAATGGAGTGGGATGCGATTTCGGCTATATCGTAATTGATTCAATTCTCAATAATACCAGCTCAGGTGGAGTGAGAATAACGGGGGATATATCCCTGGAAGAAATAAAGGCGATGGCAGCGGAAATGACTTTAAAATACAATTTCATAGGTTTAAATAGGGGCGGGGCTAAGAGTGGAATAAAGATCCCTGAGAAGACCCCAAAGGAAGATAGAAAAAAGCTTCTTGCGGAATTCGGCAGAAGAGCCGGTCCCATTATCAGGGCTGGGATATATTATCCTGGCAGGGATATGAATTGCTCGGAAGAGGATTTAAGTTTGATATATAAAGGCGCTGGATGTTTTATTGGTAAGGTTACGGACACCTCTTTTTTTACTGCGGTTTCTCTCGAAAAGTCAGTAACGGCCTGTAAAGAGGTTTATGGATTAAAAGATCCGGTAAAAGTGGCTATTGAAGGATTTGGCAGTGTCGGAGGATTTCTTGCAGAACGATTGAATCCGGAAGTATTTCATATTATCGGAGTATCGACTAAGAACGGGGCAATTTACAGGCAGGAAGGTTTACCATTAAATCAGCTTCTGGAATATAAAAAGGAATATGGTGATGATTTTGTATTACGGTTTAAAGATGCAGAGAGGATAGAAAAGAAGGCCATATTGAATTTGGATGTTGACATCCTTATCCCATGCGCCAGGACATGGGCCATCAATGAAGATAATGTTGGTGAGATCAAATCCCGTTTAATAATACCCGGGGCAAACGTTCCATACACTGATGGGGTACTGGAGGTTTTACAGGAAAAGGGGGCCATCTGCCTGCCCGGTTTTGTTTGTAATTCAGGAGGCGTCTATGGGTCTTCGATGTTTGATCGCGGAATAAACTTAAAAAATATCGAACGGTTTTCAGAGATCTATTTTAAAAGGGTCATCAAGGCTCTCCTTAACAAAAGTAAAGAGTCTCATATTTCTCCGGTTAATCTTGCTATAATGATTGCCAAGATGAGATTTAAGAGGCAGAAGATAAAATGTGAAAATCCGGCTATTCATGAAAAGATTATGAATAGATCTTTAACTAAAAGACTTTCCCCTAAGCCTGTATTGAGGGCTTTGTGGATGAATGGATTCAGGGCCAATCTTGAGGAACTGGAAGAGGAAATAATGGGATTTCAGGCGAATGAGAATGACCGGAGGGGTATCTCCAATGAATAATTCCAATGGTTATCATGTTTCTCATTTGATCGGAAATGCCGGATTATATGGGGCGGAACGATGGATTCTTGCCTTCTTGAGTGCAGCAAATGGAGATGGAATAAGATTTAGTCTGGTAAATTTCACAGAGCATAGACAAAATCCGTCCAATATTGTAATGGCAGCACAGAGATTAAATGTCCAGTCATTTGATTTTTTTACCGGAGGCAGTTTTAATCCTATGGCAGGCATAAGATTTGGCCTGTGGGCGAAGAAAAATAATGTAAAGATATTGCACTGTCATGGATTTAAGGCGGATACAATTGCGATAATTGCCTCACTTGTTGCCAAATGTAAAGTTATCACGACTCCACATGGATGGAGTTTGGAGAAGGATATTAAACTTAAAATTTATGAGAAATTTGATAGATTTCTTTTTCGTTTTATGGATAATGTCCTTCCCCTTTCACCGGAATTATACTTTGATATAGCACGCAAAAGGCAATTGGCAAAAAAAACAAAACTCATACTGAATGCCATAAACATAGCTGAGATCGATTCTATTGAGAAACCTTGCCGGAGCAATGATGGTGTTTTTCTTATCGGATACTCTGGGCAGTTGATAGAAAGGAAAAATTTGTCTTTACTGTTGAAGGCGATAAAGCTTCTCAGTACTAAAAGAAAAAGATTTAGACTAATAATTGTCGGTGATGGCCATTTACGCTCATCACTGGAAGAAGAGGTTATGATGTTGGGGATAGATTCCCATGTAAGGTTTTATGGATTCAGAAAAGACGCATTAAATCTGTTAAAATCATTAGATATTTTGATTTTGCCCTCATTAATGGAGGGCATACCGAGATGTGTTATGGAGGCAATGGCTGCAATGGTACCGGTTGCAGCCTCAGATGTGCCAGGCAATAAAGAGTTGATAATCCATGGAGAAACAGGCTTGCTTTTTGATCCATATAATCAGGATGAATTAGTTCAAAGAATAATTTATGTCATGGATAATAAAGAGGATATCTCTTTAATGGTGCAAAAAGCCAGAAAAAGGATAGAAGAGCAACATTCCAATCTCAGGATGTTTAAGGAATATACAAAGATTTATGATTCCTTGTTGCATAGGAC
This sequence comes from bacterium, assembly GCA_049472415.1. GTDB lineage: Bacteria > SZUA-182 > SZUA-182 > DTGQ01 > JAFGSM01 > JBLIRM01. Next base: position 13,779 of record JBLIRS010000018.1, read on the forward strand.
CTGATTGCAATGCATCATGGGATGTCTATTAGACTTTTCCCAAGGTTTTTTTCAAGCTACTAAAAGGACAAACAAAATTATATGTTTTGGTTAGTTGTTGGTTATCTATTTCTTTTTATTTTCAGACCCTATGAATTCTGGCCTATTCTTGGATACCTTCGTATTGAACGGATCTATATGATCTTTCTTCTAATAGCGCTTTTTTTATGGCCCCAAAAACGCTATATACATCATCCCATCAATAAAACGCTAATCCTATTTTTTTTCATAATGATTATTTCCTCTGTGCTGGCATTAAACCGTGGGGACGCATTTGTCTCCACATATAATTATTTTAAGCTGGTTGTGTTTTATTTTGTGATTCTCTTTACTATTCAGGACGAAGAACAATTAAAGAATTTTTTGATTGCTTACATCATTATTATGCTTTTATATGTTGGTAAATCATCATGGGAATTCTTCCTCCATGATAGGTTTATGTATAGAATGGGTACAAAAAGGATGATGGGTATTGATTTAACTTACGGCGATCCAAATTCGTTTGCTGCCTCAATAATTTATTCTCTGCCTTTCCTTTGGGGGATGATTAAGTTTAAATTAGAAAAACCTTGGATTAAAAAGATCCTGTATGCCTATGGAATACTATCATTGGTAGCTATTATATGCTCAGGGTCAAGAGCCGGAATGGTGTCGGGACTCTTGTTTTTTTTCTTGGTATGGTTGAAGACATCCCAAAAAATGATAGGTATCATCTTGATATGTATTTTATTATTTTTGACTTGGTACATGATGCCTGAAAGATATCGCCTCAGGTTTATGACTATTTATACAAGTGGTATAAGCAAAAGTGCTGATGTCTCTGCCCAGGGAAGAATATATACGCTGAAGAGGGGATTTGATATGTTCAAAAAGAAACCTGTTTTTGGTGTAGGCCCGGGAAATTTTAAACGGGGATTGGCATTGTTCGGGGACTATTCCGGAACAAGTTCACATAATTTATATGGTTCAATGTTTGGTGAGCTGGGCTTGTTGGGCACTTTGGCCTTTATCCTTCTGATATACAAGATTATTGAAACCCATTGGCTTATTATTGCTGAAGCAGGGTTTTTAAAAATGGAAGAGAATAATTTTTTCAGCTTATTTTCAGTTGCATCCATACAAGGCATCATATTGCTCCTTTTCAATGGGAATTTTGGTGGAAATCTTTATAGGTACAACTGGTTGTGGATAGGAGCCATAGGGGTTTTGTTATGGCATTTTATAAATGAGTTTAAAACAAATGGAAACGAGTATGAAGGTATTGTATAATAGTACGTTTTCATTTATATATCTAAATGCCTGACTCCGTTTGATCAGCTTAAGTAAACAAAATGCTACTTTTATTTTATTAATACTTTTGATTCATACCTATCTTTTGGGATGATTTTACCGATAAATAAACAAAAATAAAAAAATGGTAGATAATTTATAGCCCACAGGGCTATTATTTTTTATATCCAAGGAGGAAAAAATATGAAAATCAAGAAAATGACGAAAATGTCTTTGATCATAATATGTTTAATAAATTTTACAATTTTTGCCGGAGCAAAGGCAGAAAGTTCTACTCCACCGGAAATCAAAGATCTTATTGCCTCATCTGCAACCTTTAAATCTGTTATTCTGGCGTGGACCTCGCCGGGGGAAAATATTGCCACACATTACGATATTAGATATTCAACCTCAAATATTACAAGCTCCACATGGAACGGAGCTATTCAAGCATACTCCGAGCCTCTTCCTCAGCAAGCCGGATCCTCCCAGTCCATGAAAATATTAGATTTATCACCTAATACCACCTATTACTTCGCAATGAAGGTCTGTGAAGATACTGATTGTTCTTCCATTTCTAATGTGGTAAGTCTTAAGACACTGGAAGAACCAAAGAATATTGTGCTTATCAATCAGTGCGGTGAGTTAACTCTGTCAAACACCTATTACATTTTGAATAATGATGTGCGATGTGACGGCACTTGTTTTAATATTAAGGGGTACAATGTTATCCTTGACTTAAATGGTCATACCATTACGTATGACGATTATACTCCACCTGATAATAATGGTGACGGCAAACCCGATTTTCCTCTTGGTGTCCCAAACGCGGATTTTGAATTAAGTGTGGGGGACCCTATTGATCCTGATAATCCTTCAGGAGATAAGTTTTCCGCCACGGATGATTGGGATTATAGCGGTGCGCCAACATATCAAAAAAGGCCGACTTCTGACACCACTTATAATTTAATGATTCACAAACAATACCTTATATTTCAAAAGCCCACGGCTGATCAAGCCATAATTTCCCCATGGATGGGCTTGCCGCCTAATGAAAAAATAGTAGTTTATTTTGAACGGGCCGAGATGGCCCAATTTTATGATATCAATTTTTTGTGCGAATTACAGTATGAGGAATTCGGAGGCGGGGCATCAGGTTCTATGTACTCAAATCTTGAAGATCCTGTGAGTTTTACACGTTGTTCATATGAATTTACAACACGGTCAAATCCTGCCAAATACAGATTGAAATTTTCCTATATCTCACCGGAATATCCCACTGCACAATGGCAGGCTATCCATTCGTACAAGCTGGGGGATAAGATTTATGTGCCGGATTCAAGTGGTGCACCCGATGGATTTTTATACTATAGAGTGCTTAAAGTAAATTCATCTGACGGAGTAACAGGAGTTTCCGGAGCTACAAAACCTCCATGGAACTTCAGTGCAGAGACCATCGATGGTCAATTGATATGGGGTGCTTATAAAGCAGTTACTGATCTTGATATTGGAGTTGATCTTGTGGATGCCAGGCCTCGTGACCATTACGGGATTAGATTGTTTTATAATTATAGAGGTGCGATTACCATAAAGAACGGAAGCATAGTTCAGGGCAAGGGCCGCGGCTTTCAGAGTCATACCATCTACAACAATGAAACCCCCCTGGTGACCCTGGAAAATCTCAATATCAAGACATGGGGCCTGGAAGCAGAGAGCATTCATAATATTGCTCCTGACTGCGCTATTCACCATTGCACAATTGTTAATATGAATCCCTTTAAAATCAACAGACATCAACTCAGTGGGGCAGTTTTTTTTCAAACCAGTTCTAACTGCAATGCCCATAATAATACCATTGCCAGTGATACCGGCTGGGGAGCAGTCTGTATGATAGGAGGAAGCAAGAATATATCCATCTATGATAATATATTATCATCAAGTTCCACAATTACTAACCACCATACAATCAATTCCTATGAGACTGATAATATAACCATTTCAGGTAATACTATTGAAACCGATACGGGGCTGGGAATGATAATCAGCTCTGGGTGTGATAATTGGAAGATTTTTAAAAATAAATTCAAATCCAATGGAGTTCGGCGTGGGACCATAAATCCGGATGCTATAAGGATCAACGATTATGAGGCGACAACAAAAAACTCCAATATCAAAATCGATAATAATGAATTTTTTATTATTGGAGACATTGATGAATATTATGGCATACCTGATTCAATCCATATAAACGGCATTATGACCAGGGCCGGCGGCCCGGGCATCTCTGTTACAAACAATTATATCAAAGTAACAGTGATCGATGATAATGTATGCGCTTCAGGCATTTCTCCGGGGCCTTACGATAATGAGCAAATCTTTGAGAATAATATTATAGAGAGCAATTCTGCCAATGTAATGCTCACTTCATACAGCCGTAAATGTTATAATGCCACTTTTATTGCCAACACCTTTATAAAAGGCAGCAATCCCAAAGGCATCTGTTCTGATTATTCGGACTCGCCGCCAGCATACTGTACCCTTTCTTCCCGTTACTGCGAGACTTCTGTAAGAGACACACATTTCATTGATACTACCCTGGCAAACGGGGCTTCTTTAGAAGACTTTGAGATGAGTAGATGTTTATCAGAATATTCCTATTTTGTTGATTGGTATCTTAATCTTATTGTTAAGGATATTTCCGGCAATCCTGTCTCTGGTGCGACTGTTATAATAACAAATAAGAATGGAGAGGAGGTTTTCAGCGGAAAAACAGGCCCTGTGGGGACGATTAATAAAATCCTGTTAAATCAATTTGAACATCATGGCGGATTGAACAAAGTTGAAGGTATAAATTATTCTACTCCTCACAAAGTCGTAGTGTCGGCTGAAGGTTATACAACTTATGAAATAAAAGAGCTTAACATGAACAAGAGCTTTCAGGAGCTTCCCATTGTTCTGTACAAAAGTAGTGAAGTAAATGATGCACCCATAGCTCAAAGTTATACTATAGCGACGAGTAAGAACACATCTGTTCCAGTTTCCCTTATGGCTATTTATCAGAATATGGCTTCCCTTAGCTATAGTCTCAATGATCCATTACATGGTTCCTTAAGTGGTTTGGCACCAAATCTCATTTATACCCCGGATACTGATTATGTTGGCAGCGACATCTTAACATTTACGGTAAACGATTCAAAGGGAGGAAGTGATACGGGAACAATAACCATCGAAGTGAAATCTGTGGGAACAGTCATTACCCCTCCGGCCCCTCCCAAAAACCTGCGATTATGGAACTAAATATGTTTGTTGACTGTAAATGAAAAAGGATCTTCACTATTTATAAAATTCAAAAAAATCGTATTATAGAATTTGATTTTTTAAGGGCACTGGCTATTTGTTATATTATTGGAGTGAGACATTTAGATGACTATGCCTCGCAATTTTTTTTGTCAAAATTAGATACTACGCTTGCATATATTTTTTTGGGTTTATTTGTATATATATCAGGGTTTTTACTTCTAAAAAATAATTCCTACTTAATAGATAGTAAACAAAAAATTTGGGTTTTTTTCAAAAAGAGATTTTTCAGGATTTATCCTTTATATATATTTGCCTTATTATTGTTTTTGGTCAATCATTTTATGGATTTTAGATCATTTATATATCATATTTTTTTATTAAATTTATTCTTAAATAAATCGGTTTTGACCCTTTGGTTTATTTCTTTGATTTGTTTTTATTATTTTCTATTCCCAATATTTGTATACAAATACAATAAGTTAAAAATAGTATTATTAAGCCTTTTTATTTGCCTGGGCTTATTTATTATAAACCTGATCTCAGGTTTAATAGATATTCGCCTGATTATTTATTTGCCTTTATTCATTTTCGGCATAATAACAGCTAAAAATAATGAGGTCTTAGATATTCTTAAAAAAAAGATAAATATTTTTATTTTTTTTATAGTATGCATTTTTTCAGCATGTCTGTATTTTTATAATAATAATTTTCAATATCTTTTCATAATGATTTTTATGCTTTCATCTGTTCCACCTCTTTTATTTCTCGGGGAAGAATTTATTAAAAAGGTGAAATATTATAAAATCATTATAAATTTAAGTTATGCCTCTTATTGTATGTACTTATTCCATAGGGTCGTTTTTTATTTACTTTTGAAAATATATCATCCAAAGACAGATATTTTCATATTAGTCTATTTAGGATTTATAGGCCTTCCTCTCATATATCTTTTAGCAAAAAAAGCGCAATCAGCATACGATTTGGTTTTTTTGAGGTTGGTTAATGTTTAAATATCTTCATCTAAATAATCCAATTTAAAAGAGAGGTAAATAGCATGGAACGAAAAACTGATAGAAAT